>NZ_JAQESL010000010.1:0-55692 GCF_027697525.1 Coprococcus sp. AM97-35
CTTTGCTGGTGTTGCCTTCCACGCTTTTTACATCTGCATGGATAGAGAGCGTTTCCGGGGAATCTCCCTGGATAGCTAAGATCCGGACCAGAATATGTTCCCCTACCTGGAATCGTTCCCTGGCATCACCCAGCCAGTCAAAAGACAGATCTCTTGCAAGGATGGAAGTTTCTACACCAAAGATTTCTGCCCGGACTACTTTTTCAGCAACGGCAATGACTCTGGCCTGCACAATACGGTCTTCGTGGATTTTATTCTGTCCGGAAGAGTCCTGATCAAAATAGAAAATCTGACGTTTCTTCAGCATAGCATCTTTCCGGCTGGCAACGATGCTTCTGGATTTGGTATCCAGTCCTTTGATTACAAAGTCGATTTCACTACCAAGCATGTTATTAAGGACTTTGTTCTGTCTAAGAGAGAAATCTCCGTAATCATGAGTTTCATCTTGGATCAGATTGATCATCATTTCCGAGATAGGGATGACTGCCCGATAATCTTTATAGTAAATAATTGCTATTAAGCTGCCGGCTTCGGTCTTTTCAATACCTCCCAGAATGCCGGTGAGAATTTTCCGGGTACGATAGGCATTTTGGATGTCATGCCAGATTAAATCCGCTTTTGATTGAGCAGTTTCTAATACAGTATCGGAGTCAAGGGTTAAAATAGGGGTGTTCAGGTTCATTGTTTCGTTTGCCATAAATGTTATCTCCTTTCAAAATGTGTTATGACATGATGGAATCTTTATCTAAAGGAACCATGCCAGAGTCGGGGGAATCTTCTATAAAATTTTCCTGAAAGAAATCCTCCATAAAATCATCGGGAGTAGGTTCCTGATAAACGGGTTCGGATGTAAAATGTGGTTTCTGTTTTGCTATTGACGCAGAAGATGAACGGCGTTTCCTTTTGGCTGATCCGGGTGAGGGCTGTGGTCGATACTCTGTTTCTTCCGAAGACCCATTTTTGCGCCATTCAGGTATGTGTTCCGATGCTTTTCTTGGTGTCAGCTTTTTGGCATCTGGATGCAGGGTATAATCGTACTTTTCTACTTTTAGGACTTTTTGCCCACGTAGGATAACCAAAGCAGTATCAAGCGGGAGCCGCAAGATTTCATCTGGTGTTAAGAGTTTTCGTTTGCCGATAGATTTTGTCTGCCGGTATTCCGGTGTATAGTCGGATACCCGCCAGCTATTGAGCTGCTTGGCTTCGCTGCTTACCCCTACGGTCACATCGCCGCTGCGGTTGCTGATAAAGGTAGCAGTAACTTCATCTGTGCAGCCCAAAAAGAGCTGGGTATCACAGTTGCCAATGATTTCCTGCCATTGGTTATAAGGATAGCGGTTCTGCATCTGGGGCAAATTCTGAAAGATGCAGGAAATGCTGAGATTCCGGCTTCGGATTACACTGATTTTCTTATTCAGTTCCAGGATAGCTCCGGTGTTGGCAAGCTCATCAGCCAGTATATGTACAGCAACAGGAAGTTTTCCTTCTTCTCCATACTTATCTGCATAACGGACCAGTTTGATGAAGATGAAGGTCATAAACAGGGAAGATAAAAAATCGAAGGTGCTGTCCTGGTCTGAGGTAATGCAAAAGTAAGCACATTTCTGTTTCCCTGGAAGTGTCAGATCAATCTCATCATAAGAGGTAATCTGCCGAATGAGTTTATTCTGAAATACCTGAAGTCTGGCACCCAATCCGATAATAACTCCGCTTCGCACGGTATCACTGGCTTGTTTGTAGATGCAGTAAGGAACTTTTGCTGGATGGGACACTGGGAGCAGATCAAAAAGACTGTTCAGCTCCTTTTCGGAACTCATGGTCAGCAGCTTATAAACCTGTCCAATATTTCTGGCTTCCGGCGGAAAGCCCTGATCTACATAGAGAACCAGGGCTTTTAGCAGGTTCATCTCCGCATTATCCCAGAAATGATCTCCTTTTCCGGAACCTGTATTCTGGATAATGACATCTGCAAATACCTGAGCCATCGTTTCTTGTCCATTGATTTCACCCAGACAATTCCAACTATCCGAGTTTTCCGGATTGACCAGATTAAATGCTTTTACTACATAGCCCTCATTTTCCAGATAAGCAGACATGCTTTCATAGAGTTCGCTTTTGGGATCGGTAATGATTAAACTTTCCCCGGAAGCGTTGTTGCCTTCCTGCCCTCTGGCGACACACTGGAAAATCATATTCCTGGCAAATGCCCTGGATTTCATGGAACCGCTGGCACCATACACGGCGATATTTTTATTCATTCGTGTTTGATATGGAAGACATACGGCTTTGCCATTTAATTTTCCTAAAATGGTTCCTTTATTTTTCTTGACATCTCCGGTCAGTTCCAAAACTTTCATCATTTCATCTGGAGTCATGAATCCGGATGTACCGTAGGTTCCTTTTGTAGAGTAATTTAAGTTCCGGTCATGGTCACTAATTTCCCCGTTTCTGTCATATCCCATACGCATAAGTAAAAAAGTAAGAAGCCCAAAGAGAACCAGGCAAAGAAAAATCCCATACAAATTGTATGGGAAATCGGTAAGGGCGGTATGAAAGCAGACCAATGGGTGTAAAGAAGCTGCTTGCGGATAGGTTCCGTTGCCGGCAAAGTTTCCGGCAGAAGTCCATTCCTGATAGTTTTTAATAAATTGTGCTGCGTATCCTCCGGCATACAGAGTGCAGACGCTTATGGGAAGCAAAAACAGGAACTTCCACCATTTACGGTTCATTGAAAAACCTCCTTTTAAACTTTTGAAAATCAATGCTGGAGAAGTGTATATCTGCAGTTAGGTATTTTTTCAGGCAGGGAAGCTGAAAGTCAAAGCAAATCAGGTTCCCGGATAGCCCATATACATTTAATCCAGTATTGAAGCGGTTGATACGCTGCATGTCAAAATCATACGCAAGCAAAATAGGATTTTCCTGGCTGTCTATTCCATCATGTTCAATTGGCAGATCCTCACGCTGGGGAAAACAGTCGGACAGTAGTAGCTGATTGAGCTGCATCATACGCTGGGGTTGTACCAATAAACGGAGCAGGTATTCTCCGTAGCTGTTATTGGGCAGGAAATAGAAGTGTTCATACGAAGTATCCAGCATGAACAGTGTTTTTTTGTATCCACCGGTACTGGTAAGGAGCCGGAAAGCCATATCCATATCACTGCCAGTCATGATGGCATAAACGGTAGGTGGCCCATGGTAAGGAAGTCCCTGAAGATAGTGCTGCAAAAAAGCATTGAGTCGGACTTCCGTTTTGTATTCCCATTTTAGAAGTGTATTTCCGGTATTATAAACAGCATAGACACAGTGAGGAGCCATCAGGATTCCTATACAACGGGAATTTTTAATTTTGGTAGTGGATGCTCCAAGATTTTTTATTTCTCTGGAAGAGTAAAACAGAGGAAGGCTTCGCACAGGAAACGTAGCCGCTTCGCTGGATTCAGAAAAAAGCAGCGGCTTTTCATCTGGAAAGAATGGGATTCCGGCATGTGAAAGCGTTAAATAGGTTTCTGCTTTTTGATGAAGTCGCAGCCGTCTTGGTAATTCACTACGTATGAGGTTGGTTTCTGCATTTCCGGTTAAATAGTTTTGAAAACGACAGGGATTTTGCGAAAGCAGCAGTTCTTTTGCCCGTTTGGTAAGGCGATAACCTCGTAGGCCATCTTTATAGTGTGTTCTTATAAGCTTACTCTGCTTTAAATCTGTAACCACCTTCTCTGCATAGGAATCACTCTCAATCAATCTGTTAAGCTGTCCGGAAGGGAATTCCCCACATAGCCCAACCATTTCCAAAAGCTGATATTTTATAGAATCGGTTTTTATCAAATAAGCATCACCTCAGTTCGATTTTTACCTATGACAGCCTATACTTGGGTAAAGTAAGGGCGGTATTAAGCATAAAAAATGCAAAGAATATGGCTTCTTTGCAGAAAAATTACCCATATCGGAAAAAGAAAGAAAAATATCAGGAAATTTCCGATATGGTTTTGATAGACTCTTTTCTATCTTTCAGCCAGCCAGGAAAGATTTCCGGTTCCATTACAAAGATAACGGTGTGATCGTAATTCCCCAGTTCCGTAGTGTGATAGGAGTCGCAAAAGAGTCCCGTATCATCAACCAGAACATAGGAAGCGATAGTATCTAAAATCTGTTTGAACTCCAAATTATCGTAATCACGTATCCGTTGTAAAGAAAGGCTCTGGTCATAAATTTGACTAAAACAGACCACACATCTTTTATATAACGGAATAGAATGTTCTGTCACATAAGTCTGCAAGGCAAGGTTTAATGGCTCATGTAGAAAAGCGGTGTTGGTTCGCAATTTACGTTTGGGCAGTAGTCCTGGCATGGTAATGGAAAGAACACTATTTGAAAAAGAGATTTTGATTCCCTGCACAGCCGCAGCCTGTTTCAGATAGTCTTTCTTTCCAGTGTCAGTTGTGGTATATACCAGATTTCTGAGCTGGCAGGCAATCCTTTCAGAACGTAGGGCAGCACTGATACTCAGCTCTTCGTATTTGTCGGCATACGCTTGAATATCTGTTGTTTTCAATGCAAAAATAGTGTTGTGAAGTTTTTGGACTTCATCATCAATGCTCTGTAAACGGTCAAAAACAGTTTTGGTGTTCATACATACCTCATTTCTTTGCATAATAGCTGACAGATCCGGTAGAGGAGTCTACAAGGCAAAAGGCAATCACGCCTGTGATATGAATTTTTGCAGCCTGTTCTTCTGTTTCTAATACAACCAGCCGTTTCGCATCGCTTTTTGTCTGGCTTTCCATGACATGATTGATAAGATATTCTTGTTCCTGGGGGACATAGAGGACTTCATACCACTCATCTTTAGAGAAAAAGTTCAGTTTCACAGGAAATTCACCGTCAGTATGGTACACAATGGCTGTTTTGAAGTCCAAAAGCACCCAAAAGGATGCAATCATGCCATAATCAGGATTGTTTGCAGATTCCTGGCTGTCGAAGAGAAGCCCGTTCTCCTTATCATAGATAATGCGTTTTTGTTTTACCAGACTTGTGATCAGAGATTTGATAGACTCTCTGTTTTTGGAAAAGAGCCGTAAGACCTGTTCATATTGCAACGAATGGTAAGTTGTAATGAACCGGAGCAGTTGGGCACCTTCCCCTTGATAGATTTCATTTCTTGTTTTCATGGTAATCTCCCTTCATTATATAATAGGAAGTTTTACTTACACTGTACGCACAGAATACGTTTTATTTTAGGGGAAGTACGCTGTACGTACTGTGTAAGTATTGGCTACTGTCAGCGAAAGGTTTACGGGTACAAAAAAAGCACCGATTAAGGTGCTGGGGAAAATAGGAATACTATAAGCAATACCTATTGTAACATGGGTAAAATTACCCTTCAATCGCAGAAGTGTGCCAAGTTGTGGCATATTTAGGAAATGATAAAGACAGTTGAAAACCAATTAGGAAGAAAAAATGTCAATCTATACCAAAAATAAAGACGAAATTCGGAGATAGGATATAATAAAAATCAAGATACTTAGGTATCAAAAGGCCCTAGTTCTGAAGAAAGGAATGGTGGATATTATGAGAAAATTTGACAGAACAAATATGAAATATAACAACCCGGCTGGAGATCTTTTGACAGAATTAGAAGCAGCAGATTTGACAAGTAACAAAGTTGATAGTTTAGCTTCATCAGGTGTGGTTTGCACAATTTCTGTTGAATGCGGAAGTATTTTTACACTTGCTTGTTGCTAATTAACCAAAGATGATTTTAGAACTAGGGCCTGGATTAAGAGAAAGGGAGATAACATGAAAAAATCTAGTTATTTATCTGAAAGAGTGTATGATGCTATTCCGTCTGAAATAAATATGGAGTCTTTAGAGTATTGGAAGAAAATACTGAAGGAGGAAGGATTACAATATGTAAAGAAAAACCACCTTGAGTATTTTTTTGGTTTTATAAATAATTGTGCTTTTAGTAGCCACGAGAAGAGTCAACCACGAAATTTTGTGAAATTGTCTTTGAACAAAAAGGCGTTTAGGCATGAGGGTGAGAAAATGGTTTTCGGAGCATTTTATGATCCTTTTGTGCAAGAGGCAAATAGACAGCTTAGAGAAATAGTTATACAAAGACGATATATCAATGAATCGATTCTATTTGATTTTCAGCAATTTTTGTTTAATTCGCTTAATAATCTTTGTATCCGAACTTTAATTTATGAAATGCATATATGTGGACAAGAAGGCGTGTTAAGGGGAAATGAATCTGAACAGTATCAATATTATATCGACCATTTTTTAAAGGATAAACAATATTTGAATGATTTATTTTCGCTTTATCCAGTGTTAGAAAGAAGGATAAATGAAATTATACAAAATGCGATAGATATTTACAAAGAAGTGATAGAGCGCATTGAGAAAGATGCAGATGTTTTAATGAAAAAATTTAATATCACTGAAAAAGGATTTGTCGTAAACCATCTTTCGACAGATTTTTCTGATTCGCATAAAAAAGGGAGAAGAGTATTTTGTGTGGAATTTGTATCGGGAGATAAAATTTTATATAAACCACGAAGTTTGCAAAATGAGATTAAGCTACAAGAGATTACAAATTATTTCTATAGAATATGTAATTTGGGAAGTTATGAGTATTCTATACTTGATAAAGAAATGTATGGTTGGTGCGAAATTGTAATACAAAGAGATTGTAAGTCTATAGAAGAACTTTCAAGATATTATCAAAGAATAGGGATTATTTTGTTTATAAATTATCTTTTGGAAGGAGGAGATATTCATTTTGAAAATCTCATTGCATGCAATGAATATCCAGTTATTATTGATGCGGAAACATTTATAGGAAATATAGAAGAGAATAATGGGAAAAGTGCAGCAGAAAAAGTGGCTAGTCTTTTGAGAAAATCGGTGTTGTATTCAGGAATACTCCCCTTTTATTCATGGAATAACGCAGGAGATACAGGAATCAATATGAGTGCCATTAGTGGAGAAGAAGGACAAAAATTCCCGATAAAAATCCCCTTTATTATCAATCCGAAGTCGGTTAACATGAGGGTTGTCTATGATTATCCAGTATCGAAAGGAAATCACAATTTGGCAATGCTAAAAGGAAGGTTTATTCAACCCTCCGAATTTGCAGATAAAATTATCCAGGGATTTGAAAGTGCATACTTAGGTGCAATGGAAAATACAGAAACACTATTAAGAATCATACAACAATATGGTGAATTAGAGGTGAGATATCTGATTAGAAATACACAACAGTATGCAATTGTGTTGAGTAGTTCATATCATCCTGAATTATTAGTGGATGGAGGAGCACGAAATTTATTTTTTTATTCATTGGCAAATGGAAATCTTCAAAATCAAAGGAGTAGATCTCTTATTGAGTATGAAATTGAAGATTTATTAAGTGGTGATATACCGTATTTTTATTTTCGTGGAAGTAAAAAAAACATTTATACTTGGGATGGCAGAGAAGTAAAGGATTTCTTTAGTAAGCCAGCTTTGCAGCAAATTGAGGAAAATATACAGAATTTGTCCTATAAGAATTTAGAACAACAGACGCAATATATTAAAATTACTTTTAATATGGAGAATGCAGGAACAAGGAAAATAAAGAATAAAAGGTTAAAACTAGATCTTTATAGTAATATGGCCAAAACGGCAGAAGAATTGGCAAAAGAGCTGCTAGATAAAATAGGAACAAATGCGATTTATAGCGAAGATGGAGCAGACGTTAATTGGATTGGCGTAAAATTATTTGGTATAAAAGAAAATCAGTGGATGATCCAGGCATTACCGAATACATTATATGATGGTACGGTTGGGATTAATTTGGTATTCCATTTATATGAATGGATATACCATGACAGAAAATATCATAAGATTTGTGAGGTTTTAGATAATCGTTTGTTGAGGTATATTGATACTATAAGTGAAGGGGAACAGAATATCGAAGACTTTAATACAGGAATCTTTAGCGGCGAAGGTTCGATTTTATATACGTTGGGTATTTTATATGAAATATATGATGATATCAAGTATAAGGAATATTTCGATAAGTGGCTAAATTGTATGGAAACACTTATCTTAGAAGATCGTTTGTTCGATATGATTTCGGGAAATTCGGGAATAGTTTTGGTTCTGATTAATATGTATAGAAAAACAAAAAAGCCTATTTATCTACAAAAAGCTATACAAATAGCAGAACAATTGATAGAGAATATGATTACTGAAAATGGAAAAGTTGGTTGGAAATCAGAGGTGGTTCCTGAAGTATTGGCGGGATTTGCACATGGAAACAGTGGTTTTATAGAACTATTTTCAAGATTATATGAGGTATATCCACAAACAAAATATTTAGATATCCTTTCAAGTTTAGTAGAATATGAAAATTCTTTATACTCAGAAAAGGATAATAATTGGATTGATTTAAGAAAGTTTTCAGAGGTTGATCAGCATAAGAGTCAACCAATAGCGTGGTGCCATGGAGCTGCGGGTATTCTGTTATCCAGATTAACCTTATATAATGCCATCAAGAATTTAGGAGAAACTGCATTGCTTCAGCAAGCTATTAAAGATATAAGCCTTGCTAAAAATAAATTAATTGAAGACGGGTTACATGCAGGTTTCTGCCTATGCCATGGAAACATGGGAAATTTATTGATTTTAAAAAGATATGCAGAAATTTTTGATGATAAGCAGGTAAGAAGCATTTGTGATTCTCGATTTGAACAGATTTTGGAATTCCTTAATGAGGAAAATATATTACCAACAGAATTATACAATCCAGGTTTTATGACTGGTTTATCAGGAATCGCTTATGCTTTGTTAAAATATAAGATGCCCAAATTACCATTGCTTATAGGAGTTGAGGGAATATATGATAGAAATGAAGTTTAGTAAAAATGATGAAGAAGATGGGTTGTTCCGCATAAGTTCGAGAGACATAGTTGGATTTTATAATTGTAGTAGTAAACAAGAGCGTAAGATAACAGACATTATAAAATGCTATGGAACAACAAAAAGCATAAAAGAAGTTGAACTGAAAAACATGAAGCCAGAGGATAATGTTACAGTATCTCGGTATATAGAGAGAAATGTAGGTTCAATTATAAACAAAGATTATGTGATTGAAGGCTTTCTGGGAATGGGGAAGTTGTCCGATTGTAAAGACGAAATGGTTAGCAGATTGGATATATCTAAGAGATACTGCTTAGAAATATTAGTGGCATTTCTTCAAGAAGCAGACATTATTATTTTGCATGAAATGTTTGAAAATGTTTGGAATCATACTATAGAGGAAATTTTAGTTGAATTTTCACTAAGAGGAGCAGTGGTTGTGTTCTCAGAACATGGTGAAGAATCATTGATGAAATTACCAATGCACAGTTACGACCTAAGTGGTAGGTGTGTTGGATGGTAGAATAATTGGGGAATATGATTTTTCATATTCCTTGAGATATATAGGGTAGAAAATATATTTAGCTGCAATGTTTTGTCCCTCCATAGTTAACGAATCTATCTAAATAAGAAATAGGTTATATCAAACAGATTTTACAAAGGAGAAATACATGGAGAGAGTTTTAATAATATCTTATATTATCAGTATGATACTTACGGCAGGCTTTATTTATTGTATTTATAGAGAGAAATATTGGGTTTTTGAATTTGTAAACAGAATAAAGAAGCCGATACAGCAACTTGTTTATGTTTTTCTTATGCTCCTATCATCGTATGCCTATATATGCTTTTCGTTACTCATAAAGGCTGATTTTAATGCTGTGATATGTGCGGTGCTATTACTTCTTTTGATTTGGGCTATGGACTATCTGTTTTCTTTATGTTTTAAAAAAAATGATTTGGGGATAAGTGAAAAAAAACGCTATATTTTTATGGCGTATGTGGGAGCCTGCATATCGGGATTTATTATTGCAAGTCGTGATGCTTCGAAAATGGCTTTAGAAATTCCAAATATAACAATTAGCGTTTTGATCGGAGCTTATGTACCTTTTACATTATTATTAGAGGATGGGAAAAAAGGGAAAGTAGAATTGCAAAGTATGAAAGAAGAATGGGAGGAAAAGTATAAGAAGACATTTCGTGAACGTAAGGTCAAAGACATTCTTTCTGCTCTACTATTTGCGATGGTATATGGCGTTTTACTGGTAGGGGCGTTATCTCCTGCTCAAAATATCATCAATGATATTGCTTCAGGGATAGGAATGGGGATGGCTACAGTGGTTGTTGCCTTTGTAGGGTTGGTTGAAGTGAAAAACAGGTTAACGAAAAGGAGGAATAAAAGAGAAGACGCAGATCAAGAGAAATCCGATACAGAGTAGAAGGGGCAAGACAGCAAGGAGTATTTAGCCGGAATTATTTCAAATGTACCTCACAAGATTGGATGTTGATGCGATATAAATGATATGATATACTGAAGTCCATATTATTAGATTTGTGGAGAAATAGGGATAGCCAAGAGAAAAAATATAAAATTAAATTTTGCAGAAAGAAGGCATTTTTATGAAACTTGTAGGAAGCAGAAAATTAACATGGGGAATTTGCAGTATTGGTGTTTTATTAGCAATAGTAAGCGTGTTTTTCTTACCTCAGATTATTCCTGTTCATTTTGCAAATGGGATAGCAGATGATTTTGGAAATAAGGTAGAGATTTTTTTATTTCCTATTTTGTTAATCATAATTACACTTTTGACTGGAAAAGAAAACATTAAATATTTCCTGACACATTCAAAAACATTTTTGACAGATATACAGTATAATTTGATGATAGATGGCGTTCTCGGAATTGTTTTGATTGCAGAAATTTATGTTATTTATGCTTCATTTGTTTAAGTGTTTCAACAAAAAATTCCAGTTTCTATAAAGAGCAAAGGAGAATGGTCATGATTGATATGCAGAATCAAGAGGAAATTCCGATCTTAGAGGATTTTGCGGCATATATTAGAAATCCAGTATTTATGAAATTTTGTTCCGAGATTAAAAAGAAGTACAGGTGCCATGAAAAAATAGAATTTAGCCGTTGTAGTTTAGAACGTGGTTGGAATGTAAAATTTAAAAAGTCTGGGAAAAGCCTGTGTACGATATATCCAAGAGAAGGGTATTTCACAGTGCTGGTTGTGATTGGTTCAAAAGTAAAAGAAGCAGTTGAGAATATTTTATGCGACTGTGCCCCAGAATTAAGAGAACTTTATGAAAAAACAAGATGGGGAAATGGACAAAAATGGCTTATGATTGATTTAGAAGATCAAGGAGAAATGTTTGCGGATGTACTTCAGCTTATTGAAATTCGCAGGGGATAATCAATTTTGGAGTGTGGAACAAGGAGTAAAGACGGAAGACTGCGAGGTAAACGATGAAGACGTATGAAAATAAAGAGGAACTAAAGGCAGAAATCAAGAGGGCTTACGACAAATATATTGCAGAGTTTAAGGATATCCCGGAATCCTTGAAGGACAAACAATGTATGGAGGTAGATCGAACACCTGCAGAAAATCTTGCATATCAGGTTGGGTGGACCGCATTAGTATTGAAATGGGAAAATGATGAACAGGCTGGACTTCCAGTGAAAACACCATCGGATGGTTTTAAGTGGAATCAATTGGGGGAATTGTATCAGTGGTTTACCGATACCTATGCCCATTTATCTCTAAAAGAACTAATGGGCATGCTGGATGATAATATACAGAAAATTTTTACAATGATTGATTCTATGACGGAAGAGGAGCTATTTTTACCACATAAAAGAAAGTGGGCAGATGAAGCTACCAAAACAGCAGTATGGGAAGTTTATAAGTTTATTCATGTAAATACAGTAGCCCCTTTTGGAACATTTCGGACAAAGATTAGGAAGTGGAAGAAGCTTTTACTTTGACACACAGATAGAGTTTTAGAAAATATCGTGCTTTTTTGTGCAAAAGAAAATAAATATATAATGCTATTTGGAGTGCATATTCAGTTTCAGGATATGCACTTTTTTAATAAAATAAAAGAGACAAACATTATTCAGATTCAAAGGGTAAGAAATTGTGATAAATCTATACGGTATGCTTTAATGGTTTTGGAATTTAACTTTTTTATGGTTTCACATGTTTTGAGATATTCGGATATAAAATTTGATAATTGATCCATAATAGGCACCCTCCTTTGTTTTTTTCAATTATGAGTGCCTATATGGAAAATGTCGATTTTATTTTGGGAAAAACTTATTTAAAGTTTCCAGTGTCCCCTTTGCAGAAAATCCCCATAGTATGCTGCTAAGAGCGTTAATAGCAGCCTGCCTCCTTCGGTAGTACGTCCGGTAGGAGATACTGGGAACGTGCTTTTCCAACTCTTCCAGGATTTCCTCTGTATTTTTCAGTTCATGGGGAGACAGAAAGGCGTAATATAATATCCAGTAATATTCTTCCCCATGCTTATGATTTTTCCGGAGCAGATCCACAGAAGAGAGAAGCAGCTTTATCATTTTGTTACTGCGGGCAATGCTTTTTGCCCATTCTTCAATCTGGCTGTCTCCCAGATCTGCTCCTGCAGCATAGATGGAATCTAGAAATTCGTCTACACTGGTGTTGTATTCCAGTTGGAATTGAATTTCCACCTGCCGGACAGCAACCATCAGGCTATAAGTAGAATCCCGGTAACAACGGAGCAGCTTATAGGTATCATGGTACAACGGATTATTTTCTACTTCAGCAGAAACAGGGTGGTGATTTTTCTTTGCCATTATACAACCCCTCCTTTCAACAGAACTTCTGGGATTTCAGCGAA
Organism: Coprococcus sp. AM97-35; assembly: GCF_027697525.1. Classification (NCBI taxonomy): domain Bacteria; kingdom Bacillati; phylum Bacillota; class Clostridia; order Lachnospirales; family Lachnospiraceae; genus Coprococcus; species Coprococcus sp. AM97-35. Next base: position 12,790 of record NZ_JAQESL010000010.1, read on the forward strand.
GGCAGGTAAGGTATGCTGCAGAGGCGGAGTATGCCCTGGGACGTTGGTGACGGCGTGATTTTCCGGTTTTAGTTTTAATTCAAACTGATAGGCTGCTTTCCCCCAGGGGCAGATAATACGTAGTGAATATAGATATATACTATCCTTGCAGGCTGATAAAGGAGATAATATATACTTTGTTTTGGGGCATCTACAACAAGAAATGCCTTGTATTTCCAGTATTTCAGCGACTTTGCGAACAATGACTTTGATGTGTGATTCTGGAACGCAGGAGCCTTCCTGTGAAACGATGATTTGTTCGTCAGTAATAGATTCTGAAACGCATTCAGAATTGTTTTTGTCAGGCAAGGTATCTTCGGTTATATGTATTGGCAGTTGCATTTTCATGGCAATTTCCTCCTTATCAATCATGACATCACTGATATTAAACATAACGGACAGATAATTACGCAGATATACCATGCTACCATGTTTCCCGGAATAGGAAATCAGTGTGATCATGTCGGTATCTTCAAGTTTTTTAAGCAGACGGGATACAGAAGATTTCGACTGTTTCCAACGTCTGGCAAGTTCCTGATAACTGAACAAGGGATTTCCAGTCTGATTGCGAAAATATACTACTGGACCGGCATCAGAGCCTTGCACAGATGGATCATTATAGACTGCATGAATCCAAAGATCCAAAAGAGCATCCATTTCTGAACATTTTCCCAGTCCGATTAGTTTATGAACATCTGCGATTGGAAAAAAGAAAAACCCGATGTCTTTTTTGCATGGGTAATTATAGGAAAGGGCAGTATTATCTTTTGGCCAGTCTTTGATCTTGTATTGGATAATCTTATTTTTTTCGTGCAGTGAGTAGGTTAAAAGGTTTTGCTCAACCAGGGTATCCAATATGGATATGACCTGGTGCTGGAATTTTTGGCGGAAGTGAATCTGGAGTTCTTTAAGAGAACAGATCCATTCGCCAGGAACAACTTTGTAAGTAAGGTGTTCGATGTTCCGATAAGAGGAGCTGTAATTTGCATAAGAACATAAAATGAGAAAATAAAAAAGACAGGAACCTCCGTTGGTACGGATGCTTCTGTCTTTCATAAGGGTTTGTATAAATTCCCGGTAAATCCGGCAGCGTGGAAAATCCACAATTTGTTTTAATTCTAATTGATAATTCACGATAAACCTCCATATAATATTGTAGTTGTAGTAAAATAATTGTAGACGAAAGATACTAAAATGTATATAATATGCCCATAGGGGTGCTAAGTGGCATAGATTTGGCACAGTAAAATACCTGATATGGCATGAAAGCAACATGAAAATTAGGGTGGATATAAGGTGGACAGTTTGGAAAACCTTAGAGTTTTAGAGGGTTCCGAGGTTTTTTTCCGGGGTCTGCAACACCTCTATCACCAGTTCAAATCTGGTTGGCGCCTCTAGGAGAAATCTGGAAACAATTGTTTCCAGATTTTTTGGTATACAAATATAATATACCATATATAAAAATGCGGTATGTGAAGAATGTGCTTCCTACATCAAAAAATAACAGAAAATATATTGAAAATCAGCTTTCGGGAGCCATTGAGCAGATGGAAGAATATATCAGAAAGTATCCGATGTTTCTTGTTATGGATTATGTGTAAAACTATAGATTATTATAATAATTAAAATATTGTTTCGTCATCTTGAATATGCTATACTTGAATTATGTTTATAGGGGCAAAGCTGTTGAAAAACTGTGACGCAAAGCCAAAGGGACTAAGGCAGTACGCTATGTCAGCCGGTTGCAATAAGAAGATGCGGATAGGTTAATAGAGTAAGTGAAAAAAGTTATTCGGCTTAAATTTTAGTCACCTGTATAACGCAGGTGACTTTTTTGTTTCATAGGAAATTACATTTTCTATGTAGAAAAGCTTCCGGAAGAATGCATAGGAGATGAGGGAAATGAAAAAAGGAAAGAAATGGAAAAAAATTGAAGCATTCTGCATTTTGCTCATTGTGACATTGTTGCTTATTTTTGTCAGAATACTGTATCAGCCGGGTACGGAGTCGGAAAGGGGCGAGTTGTACACCTTCAGCAATGGATGGTATCAGCTGAAGGATGGGAAAAAGACGGAGCTCAAATTGCCATGTTTTGTTACAGCGGATAAAGATGGGCAGATCATTCTTTACAATGATATGTTATCAGAGGCTGATAAGGGAAAAATCTTGTCGATCCGAGGAATACAGGATCAGCTGGAAGTCTGCATAGGAGACCGGCTTCTCTACCAATATAAGGATAACAGATTTGAAAAAAACAGGCAGATGAAAGGGAAAATATGGGCAGATATTTCTTTGCCGGAGAAAATCGGGCAGGAAGTGTTATCAATCAGCTATGAAACTAAAAAGAATGCCAGACTATATGTGTATGCCCCGATGATCGGAGAGTTTTGTTCTGTTTTCAGACAGCATCTGCTAGAATCAATTTTTTCGATACTGATGATTTTGGGAATGACTGGTCTCGGTATCGTCTCGGTAATTGTCTTTTTATATACCAGACACAGACAAATTGTAGAAAAGAGATTTTTAAATGTAGCACTGTTTTTGATTCTATGCAGTTTGTGGTGCATTTTTGATTCAGGAATTTATCAGATGTATGGAAGTCAGAACGCAGCAGGAACACTGATATCCTTTTATGCGTTTATGACGATGCCTGTTCCCATGCTGTTATTTGTACAAAATACAGTGAGTGAAAGTGTAAGAGGGATACCGCAGGTCTGGATTTTTCTTCTTTATGCAAATGCTGTTTTACAGGGGATTCTGCATCTTCTGTTTAAGATTCCTTTTATACATATGTTATATATCACACATCTCTTATTGTTTACGGGGGTTGTGTCTATGATCCTTCTTTTGTGGAAAGAGTATCGGAAAACGCAGGAGAAGGAAGTAAATCTCTGTCTAAAGGCATTTGGTGTATTAGGGATAAGCGGTGTAATCGCACTGGTACTGTACTGGGTATTATCCATTTACTGGTATGAATCTATTTTCCAGTTTGGCATTCTTCTTTATATTGCTGTTTTGTTTTGGGGATTGCTTTGTAAAGTATCCAACAACATTCAGTTTTGCCTGGAACAGGAGGTTTATAGGAGAATGTCCTTGGAAGACCGGATGACAGATATGAAAAACCGGAAATCATTTGAGATGTATCTTGAAGAGATCCAGGAGGGTGCGATTTTACTTGAAAATGTATTATTGTTGTTTGTTAAAATTGCAGAACTGAAGAAGATTAATGATATGTCTGGAAGACAGATGGGTGATGAAACGGTTATCCGAACGGCAAGAAGCATCCAGAGTGCAGAAAGGAGTGTTCTGGAACAGCAGGCGGTAAGTTTTCGTGTTGAAGGTGATGAGTTTGCGATTATCGTAAAAAATCCGCAAAAGACACCGGAAGAATGGGAGCATTTTATAAAAGAAGAGATGGAAGAAGAATGTGGAAACAGACAGCCTGTGCGGCTGAAGTTCGGGTATAGTTATCTGAGAGAAAAGAATGGTAGTCTTCTTTCATTCAGTGACTGGAAACAGCAGGCAGACGATATGCTTTGTTCAAATAAATAAAAACCGGCGGAGGATAAATATGACTTATAATATAGATTTTCTTATTGCGGCAATGGTTATATTGTTGCTGGTTTTATGGTATTTTCTGGGACAGAAAAGAGCAGAGGATCTGAATAATCAGGTATTCCTTTTCTTTGCCATCATCGGTATTTTAGATGTGGTTGCGGAACTTGCCAGTAATTATTATATTTCTTTTCCAAATAGTAATTGTGAAATTGCTGCAATGCTTGCAACAACGATCTTTTATCTGCTTCAGGCATTGCTGCCGTTTACGGTGATCTGTTATATTCAGACATTACATGATAATAAGATCATTTCGGCAAAAAAGATGTTTTTATCAGGTGTGCCGACATTCATTCTGATGGGGATGATTCTGACAAACCCGTTCACAGAAAAGCTGTTTTATTTTGATATACCGGCAGGCTATATGAAAGGTCCATGGTATATGCTGATGTATTACAGTGCACTTTGTCATATGGCAGCAGCCTTGATCCTTATTGTCATATGGCGGAAAAAACTGGGCTATCAAAAAGTGAAGAGCCTGCTGGAAATCCTGTTGATATCCGGTGCGGGAGTGGTGATCCAGCTTTTATATCATCCGCTTCTTACAACAGGGTTTGGTATGAGTCTGGGAATTCTGGTACTATTTATTACGATCAACAATCCTCATGCAAATATCGATACACTTACCGGATTATATAATCATCTGTATCTGGTCAGAAAAAGCAATGAGCTGATCAGTGCGGGAAAATCATTTCACATTATTACGGTGTATCTTTATCAATTGAAGCACATTAATAAAATCGCAGGGGTACAGGGCGGTAATTCAATCTTAAAGCTGACAGCAAGAAAACTTGGTGAGATGTGCGGGAAAAAAGCATTTCGTACAACGGGAAAGAGTTTTATGATACTCACCGGTTCACTTGAAGAATATGAATATTATCTTACGCAGCTGAAGAGAATGTTTGATGGAAACAGTAAGCTGAATGTCAACAATAAAATTATTACGATGCCTGTGATCATAAGCGGGATCATGAATGCGCAGAAACTCGGAGACAGTGGGCTTATTCTAGAATATGCTGAATATCTGGAAGCCTTATCTGCGAAAAATGGTCTGACAGAGGTGATACAGGATGATTATCAGACGATGAATGGTTTCCTTTATAATAAACGGGTAGAACAGTATTTGCATAAGGCGATTACAGAGGATCTGTTCGAGATATACTATCAGCCGGTTTACTCTACACAGAAAAAATGCTTTATCACACTGGAAGCGCTAAGTCGCCTTCAACATCCGGAGCTTGGCTGGATCGCACCAGATGTATTTATTCAGATTGCAGAAAAAAATCATATGATCGAACAGATCACAGATCTACAGTTTAGTCGTGTCTGCAGATTTTTAGGAGAAAACCGATACCTGATGAGGCATCTTCTGAATGTAAAAGTGAACCTGTCTTCTCTGGATCTGATGAGAAATGACTGTAGCAGACATTTTATCCGGATTATGGATGCTTATAAGATTCCACATAACTGGATACAGTTTGAAATCACGGAAACGGTTGCGACTGAATGCAATGCGGGTCTAAGAAGAGTTGCGGAGGAATTTACGGCCGCTGGCATTGGTTTGTGTCTGGATGATTTTGGTTCCGGATATGCGAATCTGAATACGGTAATGAGGCTTCCGTTTTCTGTGATCAAGGTTGACAGATCTCTGCTTTTTGATATCTGCAGGGATGAGAAACGGGCAATTTTCTATGAAAGTGTTGTAGAAACATTTCATAAAATGAATTATCATATTGTTTCCGAAGGGGTGGAAACACAGGAAGAAATGGAACAGATCAGCAGCTGGGGAGTCGAGATGATTCAGGGCTATTATTTTTCCAAGCCGCTTCCTGAAAAAGAGCTTTTGGAATTGCTGAAGAAGCAGGATAATATAGAAAGATAAAATTAAGAGGGAAGGGAGATAGTAGATACACATGGGGACATCCGATTGCGGAGGCAATTCATCAGGCAGACAAATTAATGTATGAAAATAAAAGAATGTCATAAAGAGGAGGAAAGAAATGTTACTTATTAAAAATGCAAAAGTTTATGCACCGGAGTATGTTGGAAAAAAGGATCTTTTAGTATGTGGGGGAAAAATTGAATGCATGGAAGATAAGATCGAGGATTTTCCAATCGCATGTGAAGTTATTGATGCAGAGGAAAGAATTCTTACACCGGGGTTTATTGATCAGCATGTTCATGTTACCGGAGGCGGTGGGGAAGGAAGCTTTCATACCCGTACACCGGAACTTCAGCTGTCAGAACTGGTAAAAGGCGGAATTACAACGGTTGTAGGACTTCTTGGAACGGATGGACTTACAAGGAGTGTTGAAAATCTTTACGCAAAAGTACAGGCTTTATGCGAAGAAGGGGTAAGTGCGTATATGCTTACCGGTGCATATGGATATCCAAGTCCGACTATTACCGGAGAGGTAGATCGGGATATTATGTTTGTTGAAAAAGTACTTGGCGTGAAACTTGCCATTTCAGATCATCGGGCACCGAATGTGACGGAAAGTGAACTGATCCAACTTGCGAGCAAGACCAGAACGGCAGGTATGTTAAGTGGAAAACCTGGAATCGTGGTGCTGCATATGGGAGATGCAGATGCTGGATTGTCGCCGGTGTTTGAAGCTTTGGAAAAGAGTATGATTCCGATCAAGATTTTCCGTCCGACGCATGTGAACCGCAGAAAAGGTCTTCTGGAAGAGGGCTATCAGTTGCTTGAAAAGGGTGGATACATCGATCTCACCTGTGGCATCAGTGAGGACTTTTGTCCGGGCGGATGTATTTTAGAAGCAAAAGAAAAGGGAATCCCGACAGAGCATATTACCATCAGCTCCGACGGACACGGAAGCTGGTCAAAATACAGAGAAGACGGAAGCCTGTTGGAAATCGGTGTTTCCTCAGTAGATGCGCTGCGGGAAGAACTTCTGTATATGGTACATGAGCTTGATATGAAGCTGGAAGATGCACTTCCATATATGACATCACATGTAGCGGAGGCACTGGGATTGCAGGGGAAGAAAGGGACAATACAAAAAGGAGCCGATGCAGATCTGCTTTTGTGGGACAATGACCTGAAGCTTGACAGTTATATTGCAGGTGGAAAAATCTTTATGCAAAAAGAAAAAATCATTTGCAAGGGAACCTATGAAAAATAGGAATTGAATAAAGTACAACGTTAGCCTGTTAAAATATTCCCTTGCGGAAATGCCGGAAAAGCCTTAAAATAAAGGAATCATGTGTATACAGAAAGGAATATGCTTTATGGAAAAAGGGACTATTTTTAAATTTCATAACGATCTGGATACAGACCAGATCATCGCATCCCAGTATCTGTTGCTGCCGAATCTTGAGGAGATGAAGAGCCACGCATTTGAATCTCTGGATCCGGATTTTGCACAGAAGGTAAAACCGGGAGATTTCGTGGTCGGAGGAGAGAACTTTGGATGTGGATCTTCCAGAGAGCAGGCTCCGGGTGTGTTAAAAGCGTTAGGTGTAAAAGCTGTTATCGCAAAATCATTTGCAAGAATTTTTTATAGAAATGCTATCAATATCGGACTTCCTGCTATTGTCTGTAAAGACCTTCCGGATGAAGTAAAGACCGGAGATCAGATGGAGCTTCATATGCTGGAAGGAACCGCTGAGGCAAATGGAAAGGTTTATTCCTGCACAAAACTGCCGGAATATATGCAGAATATTTTGAATCAGGGCGGACTTATTGCGTCTCTGAACCGTGAGGAGGAATAGACGATGGGAATGACAATTGCTGAAAAGATCATTGCAGCGGCAGCCGGTGTGGAAAGCGTAAAGCCGGGTGACATCCATACAGTAGAACTGGATCGTCTGATGAGTAATGACGGAACTACACATCTTACCGTTGATATGTATAATAATAAATTAAAAAATCCACATATTGCAGATACAGGAAAGCTGGTATTTATCGTAGATCATAACGTACCGTCTGACTGTCCAAAGACAGCCGCATCCCAGAAGAAGATGCGTGATTTTGCAAAGGCAAACCACATTGATTTCTGGGAAGGAAAAGGTGTATGCCACCAGATTATGATGGAAAATTATGTTCGTCCGGGAGAACTGATCTTTGGTGCAGACAGCCATACCTGTTCTTACGGTGCACTTGGTGCATTCGGAACCGGTGTTGGATGTACAGACTTCCTTTACGGTATGGTAACAGGAACTTCTTGGGTAATGGTACCGGAGACTGTGAAATTCAACCTGGTTGGAAAGCTGCCGGAAGGTGTATATGCGAGAGATCTGATCCTCACCATCATCGGTGAAGTCGGAGCCAACGGATGTAACTATCAGGTGATGGAATTTACCGGAGAGGGCGCGAAGACTCTGACAATCAGTGACCGTATCGCACTTTGCAATATGGCAGTAGAAGCCGGAGCTAAGACCGGTATTTTTGAAGTTGATGATGTGGCAATGGAATATTTAAAAGAGCATGGACGCGAGCCAAAGGCTGTATATCACAGCGATCCGGATGCGCATTATGTAAGAGAATATACATTTGACTTATCCAAGGTAGAGCCGGTTGTTGCAAAACCGGATTTTGTAGACAATCTTGCGCCGGCAAAAGACGTGCGCGGTATCAAGATTGATGAGGCATTCCTTGGATCCTGCAACAACGGACGTATCGAAGATCTCCGTGTAGGCGCACAGGTTATCAAAGGAAAGAAAGTATCTGAAAAAGTAAGATTCCTTGTTGTTCCGGCAAGTCAGACTATTTACAGACAGGCTCTGGAAGAAGGACTGATCGACATCTTCATGGATGCAGGTGCGATCGTGATGAACCCGAACTGTAGTGTATGCTGGGGAAGCTGCCAGGGCGTAATCGGTGAAAATGAAGTCCTGATCAGTACAGGAACCCGCAACTTTAAGGGACGTGCAGGACATCCGAGTTCCAAGGTATATCTTGGATCGGCTGCAACCGTTACAGCATCTGCCATTGCCGGAGAAATTGCACTGGCAAGTGATGTGTAAGAGACGAAATTACGTTTGACGAGGTGACATAAGATGGATAAATTTACAGGACGTGTATGGGTTCTTGGAGATGACATTGATACCGATATCATCATTCCAACTGAATACCTTGCACTCAAGACAATCGATGATATGAAGCAGTATGGCTTTTCTCCTCTTCGTCCGGAACTTGCCGGACAGATCCAGAAGGGGGATATCATTGTAGCAGGAAAGAACTTTGGTTGCGGTTCGTCAAGAGAACAGGCACCGGAGATCATCAAGGCAATGGGTGTGCAGTGTGTGATCGCCAAATCATTTGCAAGGATCTTTTTCCGTAATTCGATCAACAACGGACTTCTTCTGATTGAACAGCCGGATCTTTATGATGATATGAAAGAGGGCGACGAGATCACGGTAGTGATGAATGAGCATGTGGATTATAATGGCAAGGAATATCCGATTGCTTCTCTGCCGGAGAATCTGATGAGCATTATTCAGGCTGGCGGTCTGGTAAAAGCCATGCGCAAGCTGAATGGACTGGATTAACCGGAAAGGAGAAGAAAATGGGCGAGACGATTATTGAAAAAATTATCAGACACAATACAGGAAAAGCCGTAAAGCCGGGAGACATTGTGACGGTTAACGTTGACCGCGTGATGATCCATGATATTTTCATCCCCTTTGTGGCTGAAAAATTTGAAGAAATGGGATTTATGAAACTGCATGATCCGGACAAGGTTGTTCTGATCTATGATCATCTGGTTCCGGCAAGTCAGCAGGATGATACCAGACATTTTCGTACCGGAGATGCATTTGCAGATAAATACGGACTTACACATGTACACAGAAGTGACGGAATCTGCCATCAGCTGATGACAGAGGCTGGCTATGTTAAACCGGGTGATATCGCATTCGGAACCGACAGCCATACCACAACTTATGGTTGTGTTGGAGCATTTTCATCTGGTATCGGTTATACCGAGATGGCAAGTATCCTTGGAACCGGAACGATGTGGATCAAGGTACCGGAGACGATCAAAGTTGTGATCGATGGTGAACTTCCGGAAAATGTTATGTCAAAGGATATCATCTTACGACTGATCGGTGATTTAAGAGCAGACGGTGCTACTTACAGAGCACTTGAATTTGCCGGAAGCACCATTGAAAATATGACAGTTGCAAGCCGTATGACAATGGCAAACATGGCAATCGAAGCAGGAGCAAAATGCGCACTTTTCACACCGGATGAGAAAACTGCCGAGTATTGCAATATTGAATTAAATGATTATCAGAAGAGTCTGGTTGGTGATCCGGATGCAACTTATATGAGAACGATCACTTATAAAGCAGAGGACTTTGTACCGGTTATGGCCCTTCCGTCACAGGTTGACAAAATCAGAAATGTATCCGAGGTAGAAGGAACCGAGATCGATCAGGTATTTATCGGCTCTTGCACAAACGGACGTCTGGAGGATCTTCAGGCAGCAGCAGAAGTGTTAAAGGGCAAAAAAGTTGCGGATTTTGTAAAACTGATCGTGACTCCGGCGAGCCGTAAGATCTACAAACAGGCAGCAGATATGGGAATCCTTACGACTTTATCTGAGGCAGGTGCGATCATTACCCATCCGGGTTGCGGACTTTGCTGTGGACGTACCGGAGGAATTCTGTCAGACGGAGAACGTGTGGTTGCAACCAACAACCGTAACTTCCTTGGACGTATGGGAACTTCTAAGGTCGAGATTTATCTGGCATCTCCGAAAACAGCGGCAAGCTGCGCGGTGGCAGGAAAGATTGTAAGTCCAAAGTAGAGGAGTTCACTATGAAAAAAATTGGATTTATCGGTGTTGGCATCATGGGAAAATCCATGGTGCGCAACCTTATGAAAACAGGATATGAACTGCATATTTACGCAAGAACAAAAGCGAAAGTCGATGATGTGATCAGCGAGGGTGCAATTTTCCATGAATCTATCAAAGAATGTGTACCTGGATGTGATGCAGTGATCACCATCGTTGGTTTTCCGAGAGATGTGGAAGAGGTTTACTTCGATGAAGGCGGTATTCTGGAAAATGCAGATCCGGGAACCTATCTGATCGATATGACAACTACAAGCCCGATGCTTGCAGAAAAGATTTCAAAAGAGGGCACAGAAAAAGGATTCCATGTGCTGGATGCGCCTGTAACAGGTGGGGATACCGGAGCAAAAAACGCTACATTATCCATCCTTGTCGGCGGCGAGAAAGAAGATTATGAAGCTTGTATGGAGCTTTTCAAAGCAATGGGAACAAACATCAATTATCAGGGAAAAGCCGGATGTGGACAGCATGCAAAGCTTGCTAATCAGATTATGATCGCCGGTGCCTTAAGTGGTGTATGTGAGGCCTTTTCCTATGCGCAGGCCAAAGGACTGGATCTGAATGTCCTTTTTGATTCGGTCTCTACCGGGGCAGCAGGAAGCAAACAGTTGGATGCTTTCGGACCAAAGATCATTGCCGGAGATTATGCACCTGGATTCTTTATGAAGCATTTCATCAAGGATATGAAGCTTGCGCTGACTGAGGCGAATATGAGCGGACTGAGTCTTGAGGTGCTGAGTCTGGTACTGTCAAATTATGAAGAGTTGGCACAGGAAGGGCTTGGAGATCTTGGGACACAGGCGCTGATCAAGTATTATGACGTGCAGGATGTAGAAGAATAGGATATAACGAGAAAACCCGCTGATCTTTCGACCAGCGGGTTTTCTTGTGCTTTTTATTTAATTTCTAAAGGAATGAGAGTAAAGTGCGGCAATCGGGGTAACCCGATTGCGCTTACTTTATGAGGGGGGAGATAGTTGTTTATCAACTATCTGACTCTTAGTATACAGATAAATTGTGTTCAAAATATGTCTATATCATAAAAGAAAAAGAAAATTTCTTAAGGAAAAATGAACTATCGATTAAGGAATATTGATTAGAGTACAATAAAAAAATCATTGCGAAAGTACTTTCAAATGTAATCAGATTCTTTTTACATCGTTGCAACTGCGGTAGTTTAATGGTATACTGGACATATTGCAAAAGTAGAAAATGGCAGCAGAAGCTGTCGGCAATGTTTACAAGGCTCATTGGGGTTATGTGAAATATATAAGAGAGTAATACGGAGGAACAGAACAGATGGATTTGGTAACAGTAAGAGAATTATACAGAAACAGAGAGGAATATCTGGATAAAGAAGTGACCATCGGGGGATGGGTGCGCAGTATCCGTGATTCTAAGACATTTGGATTTATCGTTGTAAATGATGGATCTTTCTTTGAAAACCTTCAGGTAGTATATCATGATAATATGGAGAACTTTGGCGAAATTTCCAAGCTGAATGTTGGTGCGGCAATCATTGTAAAAGGAACACTTGTCGCAACACCACAGGCAAAGCAGCCATTTGAGATCCAGGCAACAGAAGTTGTTGTAGAAGGTACCTCTGCACCGGATTATCCGCTTCAGAAAAAACGTCACAGCTTTGAATATTTAAGAAGTATTGCACATCTCCGCCCGAGAACTAATACTTTCCAGGCAGTATTCAGAGTTCGTTCCCTGACCGCATATGCGATCCACAAATTTTTTCAGGAGAGAGGATTTGTATATGTACACACACCGCTGATCACAGGAAGTGACTGTGAGGGTGCAGGAGAGATGTTCCAGGTGACAACCATGGATCTGAACAACGTACCGAAGAACGCAGACGGAAGCGTGGATTATTCCAAGGATTTCTTCGGAAAAGAGACAAACCTTACGGTAAGTGGACAGCTGAACGGTGAGACTTACGCGCAGGCATTCCGCAACATTTACACATTCGGACCGACATTCCGTGCAGAAAACTCGAACACCACACGTCATGCAGCAGAGTTCTGGATGATCGAGCCTGAGATCGCATTTGCAGATCTGGAAGATGACATGATCCTTGCAGAAAACATGCTGAAATATGTTATCCGCTACGTGATGGAAAACGCTCCGGAAGAGATGAATTTCTTCAATTCTTTCGTAGACAAAGGACTGATTGACCGTCTGAACAACGTTGTAAATTCTGATTTCGCAAGAGTTACTTACACAGAAGCAATCGAAATCCTTGAAAAGCACAATGACAAATTTGAATACAAAGTATCATGGGGAGCAGATCTGCAGACAGAGCATGAACGTTATCTGACAGAAGAGATCTACAAACGTCCGGTATTCGTTACCGATTATCCGAAGGAGATCAAAGCTTTTTACATGAAGATGAATGATGATAACAAGACCGTAGCAGCAGTTGACTGTCTGGTTCCTGGAATCGGTGAGATCATTGGAGGAAGCCAGAGAGAGGACGACTACGATAAGCTTGTTGCAAGAATGAAAGAGCTTGGACTTAAGGAAGAAGATTACGGATTCTATCTGGATCTGAGAAAGTACGGATCTACAAGACATGCAGGATTCGGACTTGGATTTGAGAGATGCATCATGTATCTTACAGGAATGTCCAACATTCGTGACGTAATTCCGTTCCCAAGAACTGTGAATAACTGCGAACTGTAAAAAAGAAGAATGAAGAAAAAGGGGACCGGGAACTGCATCAAAAGGGTGTGTTTTCCGGTCTGCTGTTTTATACGCAAATCTTTCTATATACGGAAAGGAAAAGTGAAATATGAATATTTTAGTTGTAGATGATGAAAAAGAAATTGCGGATGTCGTAGAATTATATCTGCAAAATGAATACCATGTTTTGAAATTTTACACAGGGCAGGAAGCATTGGAATGTATTGAGAAGACAAATGTGGATCTGGCGATCCTGGATGTGATGCTGCCGGATATTGACGGTTTCACGATTCTGAGAAAGATCCGTGAGAAATACACATTTCCGGTGATTATGTTGACCGCGAAGACGGAGTACCGGGACAAGATCACCGGGCTTACGATGGGGGCTGACGACTATATTCCGAAACCATTCAACCCGCTGGAGCTGGTAGCGAGAGTGAAAGCACAGATGCGCAGATACACGCAGTACAACGATGGTAAGAAAAGTGATTCTGAGAATATCATTGATTTTGCAGGACTCTTGTTAAATAAAGAATCCCACGAATGCATCTATAATGAGCAGTCTCTTCCGCTGACACCAACGGAATTTGAGATTCTGTGGATTCTTTGTGAGAATCGCGGAAAGGTGATCAGCTCACAAAGATTATTTGAAGAGGTCTGGCATGAAGAGTATCTGAAGAACAGCAACAATACGGTGATGGTACATATCCGGCATCTGCGTGAGAAATTGAGTAAACCGACTGGAAAATCAGATCTTATCAAGACTGTCTGGGGAGTGGGATACAAAATTGAAGAATAATTACAGAAAATTAAAACTGAGCATATTGCTTCAGACGGTTTTTATTACGGCCCTGACGGTGCTGGTTGGCAGATTTATTCTGGAGTATTTTATCGATGGTATTTATAATGACAGCTTTGCCAATGGCTTTTTGCGAATATTGGAAGCTTTTCATGTGAGTGAAGAGACCGCAACATCTTTGTATTGGCAGTGGATCGGCAATAATAAAGTGTTCTTTATGATCCTCGGTTTTTTACTTTTATTTTCGTTGTTTTTTTATGTGGCACTTTCAAAAATGACGCGTTATCTGGAACAGGTAGAAGATGGGATTGAAAATATTATTTCAGCGTCTGACCAGCCAATCCGGTTGATTACGGAGTTAAAACCAATCGAGGATCGTCTCAATGAGATTAAAGAGACATTAAGGAGCCAGGAGGAAGAGGCAGAAAAGCTTGAGCAGAGGAAAAATGATGTCCTGCTTTTTCTGGCACATGATTTAAAAACACCGCTTACTTCTGTGGTGGCGTATCTGAGTATGCTGGATTCTCATCCGGAGATGCCGGCAGAGGAGCGCGCCAAATATACGCAGATATCTCTGGAGAAGGCGAATCGACTGGGGGATCTTTTGAAAGAGTTTTTTGAAAGTATAAAGTTGAATCTGCAGGATATTGAACTGGATAAGGTAGATATTGATCTGACCATGATGCTGGAACAGATTGCAGACGAACTCTATGGGGTACTTCAGGAGAAGATGCTTACCTGCAAGGTGGAAGCAGAGGAAGAAATCCTGATCGAGGGAGATCCGGATAAGCTTGCCAGGGTTTTTGATAATATTCTGCGAAATGCCATAGCATACTGCCGGGAGAAAAGTGTGCTTCTGATCCAGGCTGCCAAGGAGGAGAACCAGGTAAGAATCTGTTTTGAAAATGAAGGAGATACGATACCGGAAGAGAGCCTGAAGAGGATCTTTGATAAATTTTATCGCGCGGATGCGTCGAGATCCAGCAGTACCGGAGGAGCAGGGCTGGGGCTTGCCATTGCAAAAGAGATTGTAGAGCTGCACAAGGGACAGATCATTGCCGAGAGCAGTGAGGGAAAGACACGTTTTATCGTGACACTTCCCCTTAAAGGAGGAGTAGAAAGTAATGAAATTCATACACACAGCGGACATTCATCTGGGGGCAGAGCCGGACGCAGGAAGTTCTTACACCGCAAAGCGGCCGGAAGAACTGTGGAATAGCTTTGAGCGTCTTTTAAATATCTGTGAAGAAGAACAGACAGATCTTCTTCTGATCGCAGGGGATCTGTTTCACAGACAGCCGCTTTTAAGAGAGCTGAAGGAACTGGATTATTTATTTTCCAGACTGACACATACACAGGTCGTGCTGATGGCGGGCAACCATGATTACCTGAAAAGTACGTCCTATTACCGGAATTATAAATGGCAGGGACCGGTGCACATGTTTTTGTCTCAGAAACCTGCCTGTATGGAATTTAAAGAGCTTGGAGTCCGCATATACGGACTCAGCTATGAGGAACGGGAGATCACAGAACCGCTTTATGAGAAAATCCTTCCGGAAAAAAGAGGAATAGCCTCCATCCTTCTGGCCCATGGCGGCGATGAAAAGCATATCCCGTTCCGAAAGAACGAATTACTGAAGCTGGGATATGATTATATTGCTCTTGGGCACATTCATCTTCCGGCAGAGCTTGCAAAGGACCGGATGTATTACGCAGGATCCCTGGAGCCTACAGATAAAAATGACACCGGGAAGCATGGTTATATCAAAGGGGAGATTAAAAATGGAAGAACCCGGACGGAATTTATTCCTTTTGCATCCAGAGAATATGTGCATATGGAAGTAGAAGCAGGAAGAGAGATGACCGGACGGGAAATGAAAGAAAAAATTTCCCTTTCCATACGGGAAAGAGGTATACAGAACATTTATAAAATCATTCTGCGGGGATTTCGGGATCCGGATATGATCTATGATACCGACCGGATGGATTCCTATGGAAATATTGTCGAAATCCTGGATGAAACAAAGCCGGCATATGATTATGAAAAGTTGAAAAAACAAAATGCAGGAAATCTTCTGGGCTGGTACATAGAAAGTTTTGCAGAAGCAAAGGATGACAGTGTGGAGTCAATCGCATTGGCTGAGGGAGTACAGGCCATGCTGGAGGCAAAGGGGAGCAAATTATGAAGATAACAGAACTGATCCTGAAGAATTTCGGTAAGTTCACGAATAAGCAGATCCTGCTTACGGATGGGATCAATATTATTTACGGAGAAAACGAATCGGGAAAAACAACGCTGCATATCTTTCTGAAGGGAATGCTTTTTGGAATGGAAAGAAAGCGCGGGCGTGCCGCCGCAACAGATACATTCCGTACCTATGAGCCTTGGGAGAATCCAAACTTTTATGCGGGAATCCTGCGGTTTACCTGTGGCGGTCGAAAATTCCTGCTGGAACGAAATTTCGATCGGTATGCGAAAGGCGGCTCTCTGATCTGTGAAGATGATGGAGAAGAATTGTCACTTGAGCATGGGGATCTGGAAGTTCTGTTAGGTGGTATGACAGAAAGTGATTATGAAAATACAGTTTCGATAGGACAGCTCCGGGTACAGACCGGAGAAATACTGGCGGCGGAGCTGAAGAATTATGCGGCAAATTATTATGCAACCGGGAACAGCGAGATTGACCTCGAAGGGGCGCTTGCCCTTTTAAAAGAGCGGAAGAAAGAGCTGGAAAAAGAAGAACGTGAAAAGAGGCAGCTGATCAGCGAAAAGAAAGAGCGGGCAGAGATGGAGGCATCCTATGTCTGGCGGGATCTGCATCAGTTAGAAAATGAAGCGGAACAGCTGAAAAGAAGCTGTGAAGAGAAACGCAGAGAATGGGAAAGCTGGGTAAATGAAGATAAAAAGCGGAAGAAACGGGAAGAGGCAGCAGGATATTTTGCCGGGTGGAGGATTCATCCACTGGAGGCAGTGAGTATGCTGGGGGCATTTTTTGTGACTTTTCTGCTTTTTCATAAGCCGTGGAATTTTCTTGTGGCAATCGTGGTGGCACTGGCTGAAGGGCTGTATGTCTGGAATTGTCTGAAAGATGGAAAGAAGAAAAAGAAAGCCAGATTACAGGAGATAAAAGAACAGGGCATTTCTCTCAAGGCAGATTATGAGAGGCAGAAAGGAAAGCTTGCAAAAGTACAGGAAACCTATCATGAAAAAGAAGTGTTGTATGAAAATCTGCAGGAACGAGTCGGCGAGTTCGATGAGATGAACAGTGAAGAGATAGAGCGATTAAAAAACAAGCAGGGTGTTGAACTTGCTATGGAACAGTTGACCAGACTTGCCGCACAGATGCAGAGCCGGACAAGCGATCTTATGAATACAGAAGTATCTGCAGTCATGGATGCCATCACAGATGGAAAATATAACAGACTCTGGGTAGACGAAAATCTGCATGTGCAGCTTATGAGTAATGGGAAAAAGATATCCATGGATCAGGTGAGCCGGGGAACCCTGGAGCAGATCTATTTTGCAATCCGGATGGCGGCTACAAAAATTCTCCACGAGGAAGAATGTCCGATAATCCTGGATGATGCATTTGGCTATTATGATGACAGGAGACTTATCCAGACACTTCGCTGGCTGAAAGACAGTAAGCGGCAGGTGATCATATTCAGCTGCCAGAAGAGAGAGATGGAAATGCTGGAAAAGATGGGGTGTGGATATCATAAGATAATGTTGTAAAGAAAGAGGAGGAAGATTTTATGATTCGGCTTCAGGATATTGCAGAAATGGCAGGTGTCAGCCGTACTACGGTATCTAATGTTATAAATGGCAATACCAAAAGAGTTTCCCAGAAAACGATTGATAAAATCACGACTATTCTTAAAGAACAGAACTATGTTCCGCATATGGGTTCCGTGATGCTTTCCGGCCATGGTTCCAGAATTATAGGTGTAGTACTCGGATTTTCTTATGCCCATGGTATGCAGTCACTTCAGGATCCATTTGTGGGAGAACTGATCGGAACGATTCAGATGGAAACGGAAGAAAATGGATATTATGTTATGCTTATTGGCGGTGAAAGTATTCAGAATGTAGTGGATATTGCCTCAAAATGGAATGTAGAGGGATTGCTTATCCTTGGCTACAATGAAGAACAGTATCGCAGGCTTTCGCGCAGATTAAACAAGAAAATGATTCTGATCGATGCTTATCCGGAAGGTGCTTATACCTTCCAGAATGTCGGTATAGATGATTATTCGGGAGGGTATCAGATTGGAGAATACCTGTATTCCTGTGGATATAAGAAAGCATTGTTTGTTGCGGAAACGGAGAGAGACAGTGATTACTATCGGTGGATGGGATTCAAACAGGCGATGGAAAAATCGGGGGGATTCTGCAGTCGCTCCCGATATATAATTATTCCGAGTGAAAAAAGATTGCGTCTCAGAAAATACAGAGAGCTTCTCCCACGTTTTTTAGAAGCAAAAGCACTTGCGTTTTCCTCAGATTATAATGCGATGGAAGCGATAAATTTCTTTTTTGATGAAGGCATCATGGTTCCAGATCAGATTTCTGTTACAGGATATGATGACAGTGTCTACGCAAGTATGGTTCGACCGAAACTGACAACGGTTCATCAGGATGTTCCGCAAAAGGCGCATGTGGCGCTGAAACGTCTGCTGAAATTAATTCAGGGAGAGACACTGGACGAATTAAATATAAAAAATCCAGTCTATCTGGTAAAGAGGGATTCTGTCAGGGAATGACAGGATCCTTTTTTCAACTTTGCATGTATACAGGTAAGCCGGTGGAATGGTCTGGTTGTTTTTGTGCAGACTGTATAAAAACAGGAAATAAACTTTGTTGTCTTTTATAGTTTCGCGAGAAACCTCTTGATTTTGCTAAGATGTATGGGGTATCATGAATAGTGTTATTACAGGAGCGGTTAAATAATACTAAACAATTATAAACGAGGAGATTTGGCATGGAGAAAAAATGGTGGAAAGAAAGTGTAGTATATCAGATATATCCAAAGAGTTTTAAAGACAGTAACGGTGATGGTGTGGGAGATATCAGAGGAATCATACAGAAACTGGATTACCTCAAAGAACTTGGGGTAAATGTATTGTGGATTTCTCCGATGCTGGAATCACCTCAGGACGATAATGGTTACGATATTTCTGATTACCGCAGAATTTATGAAGAATATGGAACGATGGAGGATTACGAGGAATTGTTGTGTGAAGCACACAAAAGATCCATCAGGATTCTGATGGATCTCGTAGTCAACCATACTTCAGATGAACATAACTGGTTTATTGAAAGCAGAAAATCAAAAGATAATCCATATCGTGATTATTATATCTGGAAAGATCCGGTAAACGGAAAAGAACCTAATAACTGGGGCGGAGTATTTGGCGGTTCTGCATGGGAATATGATCCGCAAACTCAGATGTATTATCTGCATCTGTTTTCAAAAAAACAGCCGGATCTCAATTGGGAAAATGAAAAAGTACGCCAGGAAGTTTATGACATGATGAAATTCTGGTGTGAAAAAGGAATCGATGGCTTCCGAATGGATGTTATCAGTATGATTTCCAAAGATCAGAGATTTCCGGACGGAGAAATGAATAACGGTCTTTATGGGGACTTTGGACCATATTGTGTACATGGTCCAAGGATCCACGAATTCCTTCAGGAAATGAATCAAAAAGTTCTTTCAAAATATGATATCATGACAGTCGGTGAGACCGCAGGAGTCACAATAGAAGAAGCACAGAAATATGCGGGTGATGACCGAAATGAATTGAACATGGTATTCCAATTCGAGCATGTGGAGAGTGGATGCGGAGATTATGGAAAGTGGACGACTGCAAGATATGACTTCAAAGAGTTCAAAAATATTATGATCAAATGGCAGGAAGAACTTCAGGGGAAGGCGTGGAACAGTTTGTTTTTAGGGAATCATGATCAACCGAGAAGTGTCAGCCGTTTTGGAAATGACAATCCGGTATACAGAGAAACTTCTGCAAAAATGCTGGCGACCTGTATTCATATGATGCAGGGAACGCCATATGTATATCAGGGTGAAGAGCTTGGTATGACAAACATTTACTTTGACAAACTGGAAGATTACCGTGATATTGAAAGTATTAATTACTTTGAAGAGTTTACGGAATCAGGTCTTATGACTCCGGAACACATGATGAAATGTCTGATGCTGAGAAGCCGTGACAATGCGAGAACTCCGATGCAGTGGGACGACAGTAAACAGGCTGGATTCACAGAGGGCGAGCCGTGGATCAAAGTGAATCCGAACTACAAGAAGATCAATGCAGCACAGCAGCTTGAAGATCCGGATTCTGTTTTCCACTACTATCAGAAACTGATCCGATTGCGTAAAGAAAAAGACATTATTGTTTATGGTGAATTTGAACCTCTTTACCGTGCGGATGAACAGATTTTTGCGTACACAAGAAAACAGGATCAGGAAAAGCTTCTGACTGTCTGCAACTTCAGCGATAAGAATGCAGAAGTAGAAGTGCCGGAAGAATTTAAAGGCGCAGAGTGTCTGATCACAAACCTTGGAAGAAAAGAATTTGAAGGAAAAATTGTTCTGAATCCATATGAAGCATTTGTACTATATTATAAACACTAGGTGATAAAGAAATGATTAGAAAATATAGATATGGAACTCCGTTTGATACGGAGGCACTGACTGAAAAGATTGAAACAACAGAGGGCGTTTTCCCGTATGGAGAGGTCAGTCAGGAGGAAGGATTTGTTTTTACTTATATCATGGATGAAGATGACATTGTCTATGGTCTGGGTGAAGCCAATCGTGGAATCAACAAGAGAGGGTACTGTTATATCAGTAATTGTACAGATGATCCGGTACACACAGAGGACAAGCGTTCTCTGTACGGAGCCCACAACTTCATTGTTGTGAGCGGAAAGAGGACGTTTGGATTATTTTTCGACTATCCCTCAAAACTGACCTTTGATATTGGATATGACAGAGAGGATACCCTTAAGGTATCTTGCGAAAATGCTGATTTGGATATCTACGTGCTTGAAGGTAAGAATGCTTATGATATCGTAAAACAGTTCCGCCACGTAATCGGACGCAGCTATATCCCACCGAAGTTTGCTTTTGGTTTCGGACAGAGCCGCTGGGGTTATACGACGAAAGAAGATTTCCGTACTGTCGCAAAAGGATATCGGGAGAATCATATTCCGATCGATATGATTTACATGGATATTGACTATATGCAGTCATTCAAAGATTTCACAGTGAGTGAAGAAAATTTCCCGGATTTTCCGGAATTTGTAAAGGAAATGAACGACCAGAGTATTCGTCTGATTCCGATCATTGATGCCGGTGTCAAGGTTGAGCCGGGATATGAGATTTACGAGGAAGGTGTCAAAAACAACTATTTCTGCAAGAGAGAAGACGGAAGTGATTTTGTTGCAGCTGTATGGCCGGGAGATACCCATTTTCCGGATATGCTGAATCCGGAAGCCAGAAAATGGTTCGGAGACAAATATCGTTTTCTGATCGAACAGGGAATAGAAGGTTTCTGGAATGATATGAACGAGCCTGCGATCTTTTATTCTTCCGAAGGCCTTGCAGAGGCAAGAGAACTTGCCGGAGAGTTTGCAAAGGATACCGAAGGCAAGACCCATCCCTGGGAAATGCAGGACAAGATGCTCAGTATTGCAAATAATCCGGAAGACTATAAAAGATTTTATCACAATGTGGATGGCAAAAAGATCCGCCATGACAAAGTACATAATCTTTTTGGCTATAATATGACAAGAGCGGCCGGAGAAGCGTTTGAACGCATTGACCCGGAAAAACGTTTTCTGATGTTTTCCAGATCTTCTTACATCGGAATGCATCGTTATGGCGGAATTTGGACCGGAGATAATAAATCCTGGTGGTCACATATCCTTCTTAACCTGAAGATGCTGCCGTCTCTGAACATGTGTGGTTTCCTGTATACAGGTGCTGACCTTGGAGGTTTTGGTGCTGATACAACAAGAGAATTGCTGCTACGTTTTCTCGCACTTGGTGTATTTACACCACTGATGCGTAATCATTCGGCGACGGGGACAAGAGAGCAGGAGTGTTATCAATTCGAAAATATCGAGGATTTCCGTGCTGTCATTAACACCAGATATCGTCTTGTGCCGTATCTGTACAGCGAGTATATGAAAGCTGCGCTGAGTGATGATATGTATTTTAAGCCTTTAGGGTTTGTTTATCCGGATGACAAGAGAGCAATCCGCGTAGAGGATCAGCTGATGCTCGGAAACGAGATTATGATTGCTCCGGTTTATGAGCAGAACGCAAGAGGCCGTTATGTTTATCTGCCGGAAGAAATGAAATTTGTCAAGTTCCTGCCGGATGGAAGCATTTCGGAAGAGATTCTCGCGAAAGGTATCCATTATGTAGATGTGGCATCAAATGAAGTACCGCTCTTCATTCGAAATGGTAAATGTATCCCGGTTGTAGAAGCAGCAGAGTGTGTGAAGAATATTGATACCGAACATCTGCAGCTTATCGGATACGAAAACAGTAGTTATACCATGTATGAGGATGATGGGATCCGCAAAGATTACGATAAAAAAGAGAATTACCGAGTATTCACAAATTAACGTTTAAGAGTAAAAAAATACTGCTTAGATATCAGAAAATGATATTCAAGCAGTATTTTTTGTCATACAGCGGAAAAATTTCGCTCGTATAAATTAATCGATCGCTTCCCCTTTTTTATATTTCTCAACTACATTCTGGATACGTTCGCTTGGATCAAGGATGCTGCTGATAGAAGCATCATGGTTCAGTGTATCGATCACCAGTGCGATGTACTTGCTCATGTCGCAGTTGATGTAGTAAGGACGGCTGAGCAGTTCCGGTGTCTGATAGATCAGGTTTGTTGTGAGGATTCCGTTGATCAGTCCTTCTTCGTAAGCCTGGTCGAATTTTTCCATACCGTTTGTGAAAAGTCCGAAGGTTGCAGCAGCGTAGATACGTTTTGCTTTACGCATCTTGAGCTGGCGTGCTACATCGAGGATACTGTCACCTGACGAAATCATATCATCGAGGATGATTACGTCTTTTCCTTCTACGGAAGAGCCAAGGAATTCGTGTGCTACGATCGGGTTACGTCCGTCTACGATGGTTGTGTAGTCACGGCGTTTGTAGAACATACCCATGTCGAGTCCGAGTACGTTGGCAAAGTAGATTGCACGTCCGGTTGCACCTTCATCCGGGCTGATCGCCATCATATGGTCAGCATCGATCTGAAGATCTGGTACATGCTTTAAAAGTCCTTTTACGAACTGGTAAGTCGGACGGATCGTCTCAAATCCGTTCAGCGGGATCGCATTCTGGACACGTGGGTCGTGTGCATCGAAAGTGATGATATTGTCAACACCCATGCGGACAAGCTCCTGCAGACCAAGTGCACAGTCCAGTGATTCACGGCCGCTTCTCTTGTGCTGGCGGCTTTCATACAGGAAAGGCATGATGACGTTCAGACGACGTGCTTTTCCTCCTACAGCGGCGATGACACGCTTCAGGTTCTGGAAATGGTCGTCCGGTGACATATGGTTGGTATTGCCGCTGAGCGAATAAGTCAGGCTGTAGTTGCAGACATCGACCATCAGATAAAGGTCTTTTCCTCGTACAGACTCATTGATAATACCTTTGGCTTCACCAGATCCAAAACGCGGTACCTTTGCGTTGATCAGATAGTTCGGCTTTTCGTAGCCGTTGAAAACAAGATTGTCTTTCTGGAAACGAGTCTCTTCCTTTCTCCATTTTACGAGATAGTCATTGACTTTATTTCCCATCTCTTCACAGCCGTCTACAGCAATAATGCCGAGAGAGCCAACTGGAATATTATCCAGAATTCGTTCACTTCGATGTAACATCAGTGTTCCTCCCTGTACATAAGTTTCTTTTGAATGCGGATATCATCACCGGCAAGGCGAAGTATCTTATAATGGTTGCTTATCCGGGAAAATGTACGTTCTGTATAGTTCGTCTTGATTTCCTCCAGAGTAAGATTAGTAGAAATGATCGTGGATTTCCTGTTCAGGATCCGATCATTTAAACACACAAAAAGCTGAGAAACGACAAAGTCTGTATTTCGTTCGGTTCCCAGGTCATCAATGATCAGCAGATCACACTGGTGGATCTGCTCATATAAAAGACAGCTCTCATCATTCCGGGTCAGTGCTTTTTCAAGGAGCGCATCGAAAAATTCAGAGGCAGTCAGGTAAAGAACGGAATGCAGAGAATCCATCACTTCTTTTGCAATGCAGTGACTGAGAAATGTCTTCCCAATACCAGTATTCCCAAAAAGGAGCAGATTACCATGTTCGGTATCAAAATTGTGGATGAAATTCATACATTCCTGATAAGCCCGCGTTGCAAGCTCGCGGGAATTCTGACCGGAAAGCCGGTCTCTATAATTGGATGAATAATAATCAAAATTAAAATGTTCAAAATTTTCCTGTTCGAGAAGCCCTTTTAAGTTGGACTGGGTGTAGAACAGATCAATGATCGCTTTTAAAAAGCAATGGCACTTTTTCGTGCCGACATAGCCGGTATCCTGACAGTCTGGACATTCAAAATGCTGTTCCAGATAGTCTTCCGGGAATCCGGCGTCGGAAAGGAGTCGGCGGCGTCTGTCAGAAAGAGACCGGATATCTTCCTTCAAAGAAGCGAGGGCAGTGTCATCGCCTGCGAGCAGCTTTTTCGCCTGATCAAGACTGGCAGAAGAAATAGAGGCATCAATCGATGCAAGCTCCGGAATCTTCTGGCAGGCACGTTCGTAGTGAAGATTCGCGAGGTCGCGGCTCTTCGCTCTTTTTTCTTCATATACGCGCATCAGCGCATTGTATTGTGAATTAGTTAACGGCACAGTGTTCCCCTTTCTTAGTTACTGCGTAATAATTCTTTGGTAAGCTCGTCCATATTGTAAGAACGTTCTTCAAAATTACGGAATTTGGAAGGCTGCTGGGCAGAAGGTGTACGGTTTTGCCCCGAAGGAGTTTTCCTCCGGTCTTTTTCCTGCTCAAAGGCAGAATCAAGACGCTCAACATCTGTCAGTGTACGAACGTTGCCCGTCTTCCAGTTTTCGAGAATCTTGTCAGTATATTCAAAACTTGGCTGGTGGATCGCACTGATGGTGCGGTTGCATGCTTCCAGAATGAGATCCAGTTCGAAATTCCCATCCTCCAGCCATTTGCGGATATAATCCAGTTCGGCAGATGCAGGTCCCCGCCCTTTGATGCCAAATGCATTCAGGATAGAATAGCAGGTTTTGTTGTAAAATGCAGAGGAATTACGTGCCTGATCGACGGTTGTAATATGTTCATCTGCCCATGAAAGTGCTACTTTCTGAATGTAATGCATGCTCTTATGTCCGTTCTCCACACAGTATTCGATCAGATACTCGATCAGGTCTGCGGAAAAACCAAGGGAATCATAAAAGTAGGTAATCGCATCAACATCGGTACGGGATAAGGTTTTGCCAAGATATTGTTCAGCAATAAAAAGAATCTGCTTTAATTCTCTTCTTGCAGCAAGGGAACGTCTTGATGCAGGAAGATTCTGACCGGCAGCTTTGTCTGAAACAGTGGTATTTCCATCAGACTGCGCGACCGGAGATTTTTCATGAACGGAAGCAGACTGTGCGGAAGGTGTATGGAAAGCCGCTTTGACAGGTGTCTGATGAGTTGGTGCTTTTCCGATACAGATTCCGGCGAGTTCATTTGTTTCGTCATATTCGAGAGAAAGAATTCCTTCTTTTTCCCAGTATTTGAGTGCGCGCAGGATATCGCCTTCGGTATTCTCCAGAAGGTCTGCCATCTGCGGGATATCCGGAAGCTGCTCCGGGATATTCTGATAACGGAGAAGAAGAAGATAGACTTTTACATATTCTCCGTTCGCAGATACCATATAATGATCGATAAAGTCATTCTCCACGATCGTTATGTTATTGTGGGAATGATTGCGCAAAATAAGTGCACTCATAATTTCCGCTTCCTTTCTTTTCTGACTTTGTTCATTATAACATCATCCCAGATTGTAAAAAAGAATTTTCTGACGGAAATTTTTGTTATTACAGATAAAATTTCGCAAATATTGGAGAAAATCAGGCTTTTAACAGGTCTTCCCCAATGGTTACAACATCTCCGGCACCCATTGTGATCAGAAGATCGCCAGGCTGGCAATGGGTGG
This sequence comes from Coprococcus sp. AM97-35, assembly GCF_027697525.1. Classification (NCBI taxonomy): domain Bacteria; kingdom Bacillati; phylum Bacillota; class Clostridia; order Lachnospirales; family Lachnospiraceae; genus Coprococcus; species Coprococcus sp. AM97-35. The sequence goes on from NZ_JAQESL010000010.1 coordinate 39,015, forward strand.
TGACGAATTCTTCGATGGCTGCAAAGCTTGGCAGATAAGTTGCGTCACATCCATGTTCTTTGACTGCATCTGCAAGCTGTGCGGAAGAGATGCCTAAAGTATCTGTCTCACGCGCTGCATAGATGTCAGCAAGGATTACATGGTCTGCATGTGCGAGTGCTTCAGCAAATTCTGAGAATAATGCTTTTGTACGTGTATAAGTATGTGGCTGGAAAATACACCACAGCTTTTTATGTGGATAATGTGCAGCACTTTTCAGCGTTGCAGCAATCTCTGTCGGATGGTGTGCGTAATCATCAATGATGGTCACTCCGCCGACTTCACCTTTGTATTCAAAACGGCGGTCTGTTCCGTGGAAGGAAGCAAGACCTGTCTGGATCGTCTCCGCAGGAACACCAAGAATATCGGCAACTGCGATTGCCGCAAGTGCGTTATATACGTTGTGCTCACCGCCAACTGCAAGAGCGAGATGGGCAACATTCTGTCCGTTTTTTACGACATCGAAAGAGGCATTGCCCTGTTCGTTATAAGTAATATTGGCTGCACTGTAATCCAGGGAAGCTTCTTTGCCAAAAGTGATAACACGACAGGAAAGATCGGAGGTGATCTCTTCAATTTTATCAATATCTCCGTTGATGACGAGAGTTCCGTTTTCCGGAAGAAGCTTAGCAAAAAGGTGGAAAGAATTACGGATATCGTCCAGGTCTTTAAAAAAGTCCAGGTGATCCGCATCCACATTCAGAATAATACCGATTTTCGGGAAAAAGTGCAGGAAACTGTTGGTATATTCGCATGCCTCCGTAATAAAAAGGTCAGGTCCGCCGACACGGATATTGCCTTCGATCGCTTTCAGGATACCGCCGACAGAGATTGTCGGATCCAGGTCTGCTGCAAGAGCAATATGAGAAAGCATAGAGGTTGTGGTTGTCTTACCGTGTGTACCGGATATAGCAACCGGTGTCTTATAGTTAGTCATAAGCTGACCGAGTAATTCTGCTCTGGATAACATCGGAAGATTCTGACGCTTTGCTTCTGCAAATTCTTCGTTGTCTTCGTGGATCGCTGCGGTATAAACTACAAGGTCGATACCGTCTATAATATTGGAAGCTTTCTGACCGTAAAATACGGTTGCACCATTCTGAGACAGATGATCCGTAAGTGCCGATTCTTTGTTATCGGATCCGGATACTGTGAAGCCTTCTTCAAGAAGGATCTCAGCGAGTCCACTCATACTGATGCCGCCAATTCCGATGAAGTGGATATGGCAAGGCTGATTAAAATCAATTTTATACATAATGACACTTCCTGTTCTGTGAATTTGTTTCATAGTATTTGACTTACGTGCATAATTATAACATAGATAGGTCAAAAACCAAACCTTTTCTTTTTGTGATATTTCTATAAAAAAGATAGGTAAACAGAAATATTTTTGTAAAATATGTTCACTATATGTATGTAATATGTTATAATGAAAAAACCAGAATTACTGAGAAGGGGTGAAGACATGATAAAAAAGGAAATGATAGCAATGCTATTGGCAGGAGGACAGGGCAGCAGACTTGGCGTCCTGACTGCAAAAGTTGCTAAACCGGCTGTTGCATTTGGCGGCAAATACAGGATCATTGATTTTCCGCTGAGTAACTGTATCAACTCAGGAATCGATACAGTCGGTGTCCTGACCCAGTATCAACCACTCAGGCTTAATACACATATTGGAATTGGTATTCCGTGGGATCTGGACCGGAATATCGGAGGGGTGTCAATTCTTCCGCCGTATGAGAAGAGTACAAGCAGCGAATGGTATACAGGAACGGCGAATGCAATTTATCAGAATCTGGAGTATATGGAGACATTTAATCCGGATTATGTACTGATCTTATCAGGAGATCATATTTACAAGATGGATTACGAGGTCATGTTGGATTTTCACAAGGAGAATCATGCAGATGTGACGATCGCGGCAATGCCGGTTCCGATCGAAGAAGCAAGTCGTTTCGGAATCGTAATTACCGATGAAGACAAGAGAATCACCGAGTTTGAGGAGAAGCCGGCGAATCCGCGGAGCAATCTTGCGTCCATGGGAATTTATATTTTCAGCTGGCCGGTGCTCAAAGAGGCACTGATTAAGATGAAAGATCAGCCGGGATGTGATTTCGGAAAGCATATCATTCCGTACTGTCATGAAAAGAAGCAGAGACTGTTTGCATATGAATATAATGGTTACTGGAAGGATGTCGGTACATTGAGTTCTTACTGGGAAGCTAATATGGAACTGATCGACATTATTCCTGAATTTAATCTTTATGAGGAATTCTGGAAAATTTATACGAATAATTCAATTATACCGCCACAGTATATCTCAAAAGAAGCTGTGATCGACAGAAGCATCATTGGCGACGGAGCTGAGATATACGGCGAGATACATAACTGTGTGATCGGCGCAGGTGTTGTTGTTGGACAAGGCTGCGTGATCCGGGATTCGATCATCATGCAGGATGTTACGATAGGAAATGACTGTGTGATCGACAAAGCGATCATTGCGGAGAATGTTAAGGTTGGAGATAATGTAACCCTTGGAATCGGTAATGAAGCACCGAACAAGCTCAGGTCTGATATCTACAATTCCGGACTGGTTACGATCGGTGAGAATTCTGTGATTCCGGCAGGAGTACAGATTGGAAAGAATACTGCGATCAGCGGTATTACCGTGAAGGAGGATTATGTACAGGGTGCTCTTGAAAGCGGCGGAGTATTGATAAAGGCGGGTGACAGATCATGAGAGCAGTTGGAATCATTTTAGCAGGCGGTAACAACAACAAGATGCGGGAGCTTACACAGAGGCGTGCAGTGGCAGCGATGCCGATCGCAGGAAGCTACCGGGCAATTGATTTTGCACTCAGCAATATGTCCAATTCGCACATCCAGAAGGTAGCAGTACTTACTCAGTATAATGCACGTTCACTGAATGAACATTTGAATTCTTCCAAGTGGTGGGATTTCGGACGTAAGCAGGGTGGCCTTTATGTATTTACACCGACGATCACCGCAGACAATGGCTACTGGTATCGTGGAACGGCAGATGCGATCTATCAGAACCTGGAGTTCCTGAAGAGGTGCCATGAACCTTATGTGATCATCACATCCGGTGATGCGGTTTACAAGATGGATTATAACAAAGTACTGGAATACCACATTGCCAAGAAAGCAGATATCACTGTGGTATGCCGGGATCTGGATCAGGGCGAGGATGCAACCCGTTTTGGCATCCTGAAGATGAATGAGAATATGCGGATCGAAGATTTTGAGGAAAAACCGATGGTGGCAAATTCCAACACGATTTCCACAGGAATCTATATCATCCGCAGACGTCAGCTGATCGATCTGATCGAGCATTCAGCTGAGGAAGACAGATATGATTTTGTAACGGATATCCTGATCAGATACAAGAATCTGAAAAAGATATACGGTTATAAGATAAAAGACTACTGGAGCAATATTTCCACGGTCGATGCCTATTATAAGACAAACATGGATTTCCTCAAACCGGAAGTCCGGAACTATTTCTTTAAGCAGCTTCCAAGTATTTATTCCAAGGTGACAGACCTGCCTCCGGCAAAATATAATCCGGGTGCGGTCGTTAAGAACAGCCTTGTGGCAAGCGGAAGCATTATCAACGGAACCGTTGAGAATTCGGTTCTGTTTAAAAAAGTGTTTGTTGGAAATAATTGTGTGATCAAAAACTCAATTATTTTAAATGATGTGTATCTTGGGGACAATACTTACATTGAGAACTGTATTGTAGAGAGCAGGGATACGATCCGTGCCAATACACGGCATGTTGGTGAAGATGGCGTGAAAGTAGTAATAGAAAAGAACGAAAGGTACGCATTATAAAAACTGAGGGGGACTTGTAAGAGTCCGGATCAGAAGGCATGCCGGTCAAATAAAGGAAAAGGAGCGGACCGGTATGTGCGTTACTGGAGAAAGGGGCTAGAAAGTTATGCAGATTACAGATGTACGCGTGCGCAAAGTAGCAAAAGAAGGAAAATTAAAGGCAGTAGTATCAATTACAATGGACGAAGAATTTGTTGTTCACGATATTAAAGTCATTGAAGGGGAAAAAGGACTTTTCATTGCAATGCCGAGTAAGAGAGCACTGGATGGGGAATATCGTGATATTGCGCATCCAATCAATTCCGGTACAAGAGACAGAATCCAGAAGATCATTCTGGACAAGTATGCGGAAGTACTGGAAGAGACTGACGACGCGGAAACTGCAGAAATCTAAGTACAGAAAAATACTGAAAACAAAAATCCCGGAGACTGGAAGTAAAACCAGTTCTCCGGGATTTCTATATTTTGAGAAATGATATTTCTACGACGGTCAATCGAGCATAAACTGATCGATCACATAGAGAACTCCGTCATCATCATTTGATTTTGTGATAAAATCTGCTTTCTCACGGACCAGTGGCTGTGCATTTTCCATTGCCACTCCAAGACCTGCGGTTTCGATCATAGTCAGGTCGTTGTATCCGTCACCGCAGCAGATCATTTCATCAGCAGTCAGACCGATGCTGGTAAGAAGCTTCAGAAGAGAGGCGGCTTTGTCTACATTCTTTGGAACAATTTCGAGGAAAAATGGATCCGAACAGTAAACATCGATATAACCATGGAAATGAGCGGACATTTCCTCTTTAGCAGCAGCGATGCTGTCCGGTTCTCCGGTCAGGAGAAATTTATTGTTTGGAAATGTGGATACTTTCTCGCAGAAATTATCAATTTGTACAATTGGTAAATGGTTGATCCGAGATTCTAATTCGGAATATTTTGTCGGGGTAAATCCGGACAGAAGCTGTCCATCCTCATAAGCCAGAATATCAACCGGGTAGTTGGAAGCGATCCGGTAGATATCCGGGATCACGTCCTGCGGAAGTGTTTTGTTGTAAATGACCTGGCCGGTGCGGCAGTCAGTGATCCGTGCTCCGTTGAAGGATAGGATATAGCTTCCGTAACGTTCCAGATGGAGCTGCCTGGCAAGGGGAACCACGCCGTATGTAGGGCGACCGCTTGCAAGAACAACTTTTTTTCCGGCTTCCTGGATCTCGATCAGAGCCTTTAACGTTGGTGGAGTGATTTCTTTCCTGGAGTTGGTAAGTGTTCCGTCCAGGTCAAGAACAAGTATCTGATATTTCATGTCTTACCTCTCTTAAAACTTCATCTGTCTGAGTACATCAATGATCTCAGGAAATTCCATACCGTGGGAAGCTTTGACCAGAATGGTATCATCTTTTTTGACAACATTCCGGATTTTTCCCAGGAAGTCCTGTTTGGTTTTAAAGTAAAGTACGGCACTGCTCTTTGCACAGGCTTTTGCACCTTCATATGCGTGGTGGGAAAGTTCTCCGATACAGCAGATCACATCAATGCCGATCTCGGCAGCATGTGCGCCGGTATTGTAGTGAAGTTCATTTTCCTTATCACCAAGCTCATACATATCGCCCATTACAGCTACGGTTCTTCCTGTTGCGGTAGAAAGTACATCCAGAGAAGATTTCATGGAAACCGGATTAGCGTTGTAGCAATCATCGATGATCAAAAGAGATCCTGTGTCGATCAGATTGGTACGTCCGGCAATCGTCTTCAGGGAAGAGATCCCGGTCTGGATTTCCTTCAGAGTAAGTCCAAGCTTCATGCCGACACATGCTCCGGCGAGAGCATTATAAACCATGTGATTTCCAGGTACCGGGATATGTACGTTGATTTCACCAAGTGGAAGGTGGAGTACAGCGTCAGTTCCGCGAAGTCCCTGACTTACGATTCCGTCTGCATAGGCATCCAGCTGGTCTGAAAGACCGAAGAAAACAGGCTTTTTTCCTTGTACCTCTGCGACTGTGGAAAGTTTGTCGTCATCTCCGTTTAAGATGACAGAAGCATTTGGACGCAGATGATCAAAAACTTCGGTTTTGGCTTTTAAGATTCCGTCGCGGCTTCCGAGATTTTCCATGTGTGCAAGACCGATGTTGGTGATTACACAGATATCCGGCTGGCTGATGGATGCAAGTTCATGCATCTCTCCGAAATGGTCAATTCCCATCTCCAGGACAGCGACTTCATGTTCTTCGGTAAGATTGAAGATGGTAAGCGGAAGTCCGATTCCGTTGTTAAAGTTTCCCTCTGTCTTAAGAACATTGTATTTCCGGGAAAGGACAGAGGCAATCGTCTCTTTGGTGCTGGTCTTGCCAACACTTCCGGTGATGCCGACAACCTTGATGTCAAGCTGCATGCGGTAAAACGCTGCGATATCACGAAGTGCTTTTTCGCAGGATTCTACATGAATGCAGGGACAGGTAAGGGAAGAAGGATCTTCTTCTGTAAGAGTAGCAAGTGCACCCTGTTCCATAACCTGTGGGATAAAGGTGTGGCCGTCTACACGGGCTCCTTTGAGTGGAACAAAAAGAAATCCCGGTGCTGCTTTCCGGCTGTCGATTGCAACGCCGGTAATCTCTTTTTCAAGAAAACTGCTGTCGCCATGGAAGGTTCCATGGCAGGCAGCGGTTATATTTTTTAATGTCATATTTTTCATCGGTAATACCTCTTTTCAAATTGTAACCTAGTCATCAGCACTCATGCGGTCAAGAAGCTGTTTCTTTACTTCATAAAGTCTTGGAGACAGATCGATATACATCTGGTGAGGATTGAAGAGTCGTTTGGATTCATCCCACAGGGTATCTTTTTCCTGACGGCAGTAAGCGGCAATCTCTTTGACAGACGGGGAAGTGTAGACACATTCACCGTTGATGAAGATTGGCTGCATCATTTCGCGGACGGTATAGGTTCCGGCTTTCATCTTTGTCTTTTTCCATGTCTCGCTTGGATCAAAGAGGAGAAGATCTTCCTCCGGATTGATTTCTTCGTCTACAAAGCAGATATAATCAGCTTTCATCTTGCCGGTTTCTTTTTCGTAAATACGGTAAACCGTCTTGTTGCCCGGATTGGTGATCTTTTCTGTGTTCTCAGAAAGTTTGATTTTAGGTTCGAACTCGCCATTCTTATTCTGGATGGCAGCGAGCTTATATACACCACCGAATGAAGGACAGTCTTTGGAGGTGATCAGATTGGTTCCGACCCCCCATGAATCGATCGCTGCGCCCTGCATCTTGAGGTCGTGGATCAGATATTCATCAAGGTCGTTGGATGCGCAGATCGTTGCTTCTTCAAAGCCGGCCGCATCCAGCATTTTACGTGCTTTTTTGGACAGGTAGGCAAGATCGCCGCTGTCAAGACGGATACCAAGCTTTCTCGGACTGATGCCGGCATCTTTCATCTCCTGGAAGACACGGATCGCATTCGGCACACCGGATTTTAAGGTGTCGTAAGTATCGACAAGAAGGGTACATCCTTCAGGATAAAGATCTGCATAGGCTTTAAATGCGGTATATTCATCCGGGAAACTCATGATCCAGCTGTGTGCATGGGTTCCCATAACCGGAACGTCAAAAAGCTTGCCGGTAAGTACGCAGGAGGTTCCCACGCAGCCGGCGATCACGGCAGCACGTGCGCCGTATAATCCGGCATCCGGTCCCTGGGCACGGCGAAGCCCGAATTCCATAACACCGGTATCACCGGCAGCGTATACGATACGGGAAGACTTGGTCGCGATCAGACACTGGTGGTTCAGAATGTTCAGGATTGCGGTTTCCACAAGCTGAGCTTCCATGATCGGGGCAACGACTTTGAGGATCGGCTCCTTTGGGAAGATCAGGCTTCCTTCCGGAATTGCGTAAATGCTTCCGGTAAAGTGATAGCCGCTCAGATACTGAAGAAAATCTTCAGAAAAAATGTGGAGACTGCGAAGGTAATCCACATCATCATAGCTGAAGTTTAGATTTTTCACGTACTCAATAACCTGTTCAAGTCCGGCTGCGATTGCATAACCGGAAGAAAATGGGTTGGAACGGTAAAATACATCAAAAATTACGGTAGGATTGTCCTGCTTATCGTAATAACCCTGCATCATAGTCAGTTCGTATAAGTCTGTAAGTAATGTTAAATTTTTAGAATGCATAATCGTACCTCTTTTCTGTTATAGGTTTAGATCAGACTGGCGTTTTTCTTAATTGTGTCCTGAATAAGATCATGACAATAGATTCCAAGATGTTTTCTTGTCTCTTTATCCAGTTCTTTTGGATAGATTGGTTTGCCGTATTCGATGACGACATGTACTTTTTTTACACGTGGGAAATGTGCTTCAAAAATGTCAGCAGTATTGTTCATGCTAATCGGAATGATCGCACACCCGGTCTTTTCGGCAATCTTAAGTGCACCGTCACGGAATGGAAGCATAGAAAGCTCTTCGCCATTGTTGCGGGTTCCTTCCGGGAAAATGCAGATGGAAATGCCATTTTTTACATAATCAATTGCCTGAAGGATCGTCTTCAGACCTTCTCTCATATTGTCTCTGTCAAGGAAGAGACAGTACAGATTCTTCATCCATGTGGAAAGAAGCGGAATCTTTTCCATTTCTTTTTTGGCAACATAACCGGTCAGACGCCTGCACCGGCTGTAAGTAAGGAGAATATCAAAATAACTGCGGTGGTTGCCGATAAAGAGTACCGGTTCATCCGGAACATTTTCTTCACCGATCACGGTTGTCGTGACACCGGTCATCTTAAGAATCACTTTAAAGCCCCACTGAACGATGTGCAGAGAACTGATATCTTTGGCTCTGCGATTGAATTTACCAATGATCCATTCCACCAGAAAAACCGGAATGGACAGGATCAGGTAAAGAATTAAAAAGACTGCGATACAGATAAATCGTATCATTACCCAAAAATCCTCTCTTTCATTGTATAAAGTAACATACTTTTCTTCGATTATACTATTCGAGGCATGAAAATACAAGGAAGATAATATGATAATAAAGAGACAAAAAAATGGAAAAGTTTGTGAATAATTATGAGAATAAAATGCCGTGTGACAGGGGTGATCTGGATGCTGATTTTCCTTGGCGGCTGTCAGGTCATGGAAAAAGAGGAAGCGGGTGGAGAAATGCTGGAATATTCCATTGTGGATGAGAAAAAAGTTCCGGCGGAAATGACCGAACGCATTGCCGGGATGGAAGAAACCCCATTTCAGATCATGTATGTGCAAGGAGACCGGCTGTATGTCGGACAGGGGTATGGGAGACAGGAAATGGAGGGATATGCGATCCGGGTTGATGGCTGTACGGAAGAAAAAGATGTGATCTGTGTACAGACAACACTTCTGGGACCGGGAAGTGACGAGACAGAAAAAGATGGGGAGGAGATGGAAAATATCTGTATGCGGGAAGATGGATTTTCCCAATACCCATATGTTGTCCTGGAAATGGCAAAAAGCGAAAAACCGGTGATATTTGAGTAGGAGGCTGACTATGGAACTGATAAGAAAACAGGTACGCATGAATCAGATGGGAAAAACAGTGACGGATCAGTTTATGATCGGTGGGGATTATAATGTACCAGATGTGAAAAGTGACGTGGGAAGAGTGCTTTCCGGTGAGGGAAGTCTGCGGATTGAAGAGACAAGAAGAGTGGAAAATTATCTCCGTGTGACGGGAAAACTGAATTTTAAAGTTTTGTATGTGACGGATTCGGGAGATCCGCGTCCCGGAGCTTTGGAAGGAATGATTCCGTTTGAGGAAATGGTCTACATGGAGGAAGAGAACGGAGAAGGCGAAGACATTGTGCAAGTTCAGCGGGTGGAATGCGGGGTATCACTGATCCATTCGAGAAAGCTTGCGGTAAAAGCACTTGCGGAAATGACGGTACATACAGAGCAGATCACAGAAAAACAGGTGACACTTGATGTGGATGGGGAAGAGGGAATCTATCTGAAAAAATGTCCGGTGGAGCTGCTGCAGCTGTTTACCGCGAAGAGAGACATTTACAGGATCAAAGAGGAGATTAAGATACCGGGGACCAAAGAGAATATCGGAACGCTCTTGTGGACAGAGGTAAGCTCCCGGAAAATGGATACCAGACTTGTGCAGGATGCTATGCTGATAAATGGAGAATTACAGATCTTTGTTCTCTATGAATCTCAGGAGGGCAAGACAGACTGGGTGGAGCAGACGGTTCCTTATGAGGGGCGGATCGAGTGTGCCGGCGCAGAAGAAGGTATGTATCATCATGTCTATGACCGGCTGGATGATATCAGTGTGGAAGTGCGGATGGATGAGGACGGTGAGATGCGTGCGCTTGGCATTGAAGCGGCACTTCAGGTTCGTCTTTTTGTCTATGGGGAAGAAAAGCTGGAGCTTTTAGAGGATGCGTATTCCCTTGATAAAAAATGTGTTTTGGAGACAGAAGAAGTTGTTGTTGAGGAGCTTCTGATGCAGAATCATTCAAAAAGTAAGATCACAGAACGATTAAGTCTGCCGGAGCTGAAAGATGAGATCCTTCAGGTGTGCCACAGCAGCGCAGACCTGCAGATAGAAAAAATGGAAGTGCAGGATGGAGGAATTCTGGCAGAGGGGATTCTAAATGTCAGCTTTCTGTATGTAAAGGCAAATGATGAAGTACCATTTGGTGTGTGGAAGGGGATGGTTCCGTTCTCGGCAATGCTTGAATGCCGGGAAGGAAGCAGCGATATGAAATATGACGTCACATATGCAGTGGAGCAGCTTGCGGTAGATCTTGCCGGAAATGATGAAGTAGAGATCAAAGCGGTCGTGGCGTTCAGGAGCTTCATGCGAAAAGCGGAAAAAATACAGATGGTGACAGAGGCTGCACTTGTGGATTATGAAAAAGAAGAGCGGATGAACCAGCCGGGAATTGTGGGATATATCGTAAAAGACGGAGATGATCTGTGGAGCCTGGCAAAGAAATATTCGACCACAGAAGAAAGCATTCTGCTTAATAATGAATTATTATCAAAAGAATTGAAAACGGGTGATAAAATATTGATTTTTCGGGAGAGTTTGAGTATACTATAGTAATGAAATGATGTATACAAGATACAAAAAAAGGTCGAAAAAATACAATAAGGAGATACACGCATGGATAAACTGGAGTTAAAAGCACTTGGGAAAATCAATCTTGGACTTGATGTGCTGGGGCGGCGGGAGAATGGTTATCACGATGTGCGCATGGTCATGCAGACGCTGTATCTGTACGATAATGTGACGCTGCAAAAGAAGTCGGCCCCAGGTATCGAGATCGATTCGAATCTTTTTTATCTGCCGAATGATGAGGACAATATTGCATGGAAAGCGGCAAAGCTTCTGATCGATGAATTTGATATCAAAGATGGGATTAGAATCCATCTGGACAAGCATATACCGGTTGCAGCGGGAATGGCAGGCGGAAGTTCCAATGCTGCGGCAGTGCTTTACGGAATGAACCAGATGTTCCGGTTGGGACTTTCTCAAAAAGAGTTGATGGAAAGAGGCGTGAAGCTTGGGGCGGATGTTCCTTACTGCATTATGCGCGGAACAGTACTCGCAGAAGGAATCGGGGAAAAACTGACGCCGCTTCCTCCGATGCCGAAATGTCAGATTCTGATCGCCAAGCCGCCGATCAGTGTATCGACAAAGATGGTTTATGAAAAGCTGGATTCCTGTGAAATCAAGGAGCATCCGGATATAGATGGTATCCTGGACGGATTGAAGAACCAGGATCTTGAGCAAGTGGCAGCATCCTTGGGTAACGTGCTGGAAAAGGTTACGGTTGAAGCATATCCGGTCATTGCACAGATCAAAGAATGTATGATGGAAGCAGGTGCTCTTGGGGCGATGATGAGTGGAAGCGGTCCGACTGTATTTGGGATTTTCAGGGATCGCAGGACAGCGAAGGAAGCATTTACAAAAGTAAAAGCACAGAATCTGGCAAAACAGATTTATCTTGCAAATGTGCATAACGTCAGGAGGAGATAAGAATGGATATGGATTTTGAAGTAAATATGAATGAATACCTGCCGTTGAGAGATGTTGTGTTCAATACACTTCGGAAGGCAATTTTAAGAGGAGAACTGAAGCCGGGAGAACGGCTGATGGAGATCCAGCTTGCCAACAAGCTTGGAGTAAGCCGCACCCCGATCCGTGAAGCAATCCGTAAACTGGAGCTGGAAGGTCTGGTTCTGATGATTCCACGAAAAGGGGCAGAAGTGGCACAGATCACAGAGAAGAATATGCAGGATGTGCTGGAAGTCAGAAAGGCACTGGAAGAGCTTTCCGTACAGCTTGCGTGTGAACGGATCACGCCGGAGCAGGTTGAAGAAATGAAGATGGCAGCTGAAGATTTCCGTAAAGTCTTAAAGAGTGGTGATGTGACGAAGATCGCTGAAGCAGATGTAAAATTCCATGATATTATCTTTGCCGCAACCAATAACCAGAGACTGATCACGCTGTTGAATAACCTGCGGGAACAGATGTACCGGTTTCGTGTAGAATACCTGAAGCAGAAGGAATGTTATCCACAGCTCCTGGAAGAACATGATAAGCTGATCGCACTGATTTCGGGTGGAGAGGTTGAAGAGGCATGTGAGCTCATGGGATGTCATATTGACAATCAGGCCTCTACAGTATCGGATGTTATCCGGAGAGATCAGGTAGAATATCACAGATAAAAATGTATAGTTTTCCATATGTTGTCAATACTCCTGGTATCAAAGACAGGAGGTACATACGAAAATGAAAAAAATAAAAGCAGTGGTGCTGATACTGATCATGATTCTGTGTGGTGCGGCATTTGCAAGGGGAATGCAGGTGGAAGCGAAGGCGAATGCAGTGCAGGAAAAGTTATCCGGTGAGGTGTTCCGCTTTCATGTGCTTGCCAACAGTGACAGCAAAGAAGACCAGGAACTTAAGATGAAGGTGAAAGAGGCTGTTGTAGATTATATGTGTGAGAATCTTTCGGATGCAGGGAATGCAGCGGAGGCGAAAGCATGGGCGATCCGCCACAAAGAAGAACTGATCCGGACGGCCAGGGAAGTCTTGCAGGAAGAAGGATGTAACGATCAGATAACAGCTGAGGTCGTGCGGTGTGAATTTCCGGACAAAACTTACGGAGACATCACCTTCCCCGCAGGCTGGTACGATGCACTCCGGATCAAGATCGGAAAGGCACAGGGGCACAACTGGTGGTGTGTTCTTTATCCGAATCTCTGCTTTATGGATTCTGTCCATGCAATTGTTCCCAAAGAAGGGAAGGAAGAGCTGCGGAGTGTGCTGACGGATGAAGAGTATGCGATGATCGTAAAAGGCACACCGGTAAAAATCAAATGGTTTTTCTTGCAATTGACGGAGTAAATGTGTAGAATATACTTCAACGAAGATGGCAGGAAAATTTGTTTCGCCTAAGGTAAAGGAAAGTTTAATGACGGATATACTTGTAAAATTATTTGTAAAAGATTATAAAGATGTAGAAAAGGTGTCTGTCCGTACAGCATATGGAGTGCTGGCAAGCGGAGTAGGCATCTTTTGTAATGTTCTGCTGACGATTGCGAAGATGGTGATAGGAATCCTTCTTCACAGTGTGTCTGTTACTGCAGATGCATTTAACAACTTATCGGATGCAGGTTCTTCGATCATTGGAATGATCGGAGTGAAGATGGCAGAAAAACCGGCAGACAAGGAGCATCCTTTTGGGCATGGCAGGCTGGAATACATAGCGGCACTGATCGTATCCTTTCTGGTGATCGAAGTTGGATTTACCTTTTTCAAAAATGCGATCGTGAAGATCCGGGAGCCGGAAGAGTTAAAATTCAGTCTGGTGTCGATCCTGATCCTGGTGTTGTCCATAGGTGTGAAGCTGTGGCTTGCGATGTTTAACCGGAAACTTGGTGAAAAGATTTCTTCCCAGGTGATGATGGCGACGGCAGCAGATGCACTTGGAGATGTGATCACGACAGCAGCGACGATCCTGTCGGTTGTATTCTGGCGGATCACAGGGATCAATATCGATGGCTTTGTCGGACTTGGTGTTTCACTGGTCGTTATGTGGGCCGGATTTGGGATTGCGAAGGATACGCTTGAGCCGCTGATCGGAATTCCGGCGACATGGGAAGATTATGAGAAGATCAAGCATTTTGTGGAAAAATACGCTGGAATCGAGGGCAGTCATGATCTGGTGATCCATAATTACGGACCGGGAAGAAGTATGGCGATCATTCATGCAGAGGTTCCGAATGATGTCCCGATTGATGTATCCCATGAGATCATTGACCGGATTGAGAGAGAGGCAATGGAACAACTGGGGATCTCGCTGACAATTCATATGGATCCGGTGGAGACTCGTAATGAAGAAGTACTTCAGGCAAAACATGAGACAGAAAAAGCTGTGGAAGCACTGGATCCGAGATGCAGTATCCATGATTTCCGCATGGTGAATGGAGAAAAACAGATCAATCTCATTTTTGATTTTGTCATTCCGAGAGAGTATTCTGAGGAAAAAGGGAATGAACTGACACTGACTTTGATGGACCGATTGCAGCATCATAACCCAAAGTATCAGTGTGTTATCACATTAGACAGAAGTTATGTGGAAGAACAGAGGTAAAAGAGATGTATACATTTGAAAGCAGAGTACGATTCAGTGAAGCAGACCATACGGAGCTTCTGACATTACCGGGGCTTGTTAATTATTTTCAGGACTGTAGTACTTTTCAGTCTGAGGATATCGGATATGGCGTGGAATCACTGAAAAAAAGCGGGCAGGCATGGATTCTTTCCGCATGGCAGATTGTAGTAAACCGTTATCCGAAACTCGGGGAACATATCCGGGTGTCCACCTGGGCAACGGATTTTACCGGACTTTTCGGACTTCGTAATTTTAAGATGGAGGATGAAGCAGGCGAGATGACAGCCTGGGCCAATTCGGTCTGGGTATATATGGATATGAAAAAAGGAAGACCATGCAGACCGGCGAAAGAAGAGGTCGAGGCTTATCGGCCGGAAGCACCACTGGATGTAGAGTTTGCGCCGCGTAAGATCGTGCTTCCAAAAGAACTGGAAGATGGAGAAAGTTTTCCGGTAAGACGTCATCAGATCGACACAAACGAGCATGTCAATAACTGCCAGTATATCCAGATGGCAATTGATGTGGTGCCGGAATGTGAGCGTGCCGGACAGATCCGGGTAGAATATAAAAAATCCGCAGTTATGGGTGATATTATTTATCCAAAGATGGCGGTAGAGGAACAGAGAAAAATAGTGGAACTTTGTGATGCGGAGGGAAATCCGTATGCGGTAGTAGAATTCAAGGAGAAATAAGAGATGGAATTAGGAAAAAAACAGATGCTTACGGTAGTAAAGGTAGTTGATTTCGGAGTATATCTGGGAGATGACAGAGAAAAGGTTCTTCTTCCGAAGAAGCAGGTTCCGGCAGGAATCGAACCGGGCGATCCGATTGAGGTGTTTTTGTATAAGGATTCTTCTGACCGTCTGATCGCAACGATAAATGAACCGAAGCTTACACTGGGGGAAAGTGCAATCCTGAAGGTAGCGCAGGTTGGCAAATTCGGTGCCTTCCTGGACTGGGGACTGGAAAAGGATCTGTTCCTGCCATTTAAGGAGCAGACTTATAAGGTGAAACCGGGGGATGAATGTCTGGTAGGACTTTATATTGATAAGAGCCAGAGACTCTGTGCGACCATGAAGGTATATGAGTATCTGACCAGTGATTCTCCTTATCAGAAGGATGATCAGGTAGAGGGAATCGTTTACGAAGTGAGTGATAATTTCGGGGCTTTCGTTGCAGTGGACGGAAAATATTCTGCGCTTGTGCCAAAGAGAGAAGCACCGAAAAGTCTAAGACCGGGAATGAAGATCCATGCGAGAGTGACAGAAGTAAAACCGGATGGAAAGCTGAATTTAAGTGTCCGTGAGAAAGCATTTATCCAGATGGATAAGGATGCGCTTCTGGTACTGGCGCGTCTGGAAGAAAAGGGCGGAGTCCTTCCGTTTAACGATAAAGCAGATGCGGAGGTGATCCGTGCGGAGTTTGATCTGAGCAAGAATGCATTCAAGCGTGCAGTCGGACATCTGTATAAAGAGCGTAAGATCGAGATCCGTAAGGACAGTATTGTTTTGAAATAGACATTGTGATTATGCACAAAAAACAGACTGTTAAATTGTTCACAATGCCCAAAACGCTGATTTAAAAAAAAACCCTTGATTTTCAAAAAAAAATTGTATATATTGAGGGTGTAAAAGATAGGAAGAGATAAAAGAAAAGGAGTGTACATCATGAAGGTACAGAATATTACAAACATTGATAAGTTTTTTGAAGTAGTAGACAGCTGCAAAGGAAAAGTAGAACTTGTAACAGGAGAAGGCGACAGACTGAATCTGAAATCTAAACTTTCTCAGTATGTTTCTATGGCAAATATTTTCTCTAACGGAGAGATTCCGGAACTGGAAATCATTGCATACGAAAAAGAAGACATCGATAAACTGGTTAACTTCATGATCAATGGCTAATTTATATAAATACCAGGAATAGTGAGAAGCAGGAATCAAAGTGATTTGGTTCCTGCTTTTTTGTGTATACGATGAGCCAAGTGCAGATTTGTGCTTGCACAAGGATCTGCATTTGGCGAATGTACATCATCGAGCTGTTAAGCGAGATGGTGTACAAAGTATACAAATCGAGTAGGAGTCAGCCTGCTCGATTGTGGAGAGAGACGGTCTGCG
>NZ_JAQESL010000010.1:55702-101575 GCF_027697525.1 Coprococcus sp. AM97-35
CTCAAGACTTTGGCGCAGACCTGGCGGTTGCTAAACATAAAAATTCAGGAAACTATAGAGAGATAGTTTCCTGGTATATGCGAGAGGGTATTTATATTGAGGGTGGGTTAGGTTAGTTGACGCGTAAAGATTCAATAAATGGTGTCAGGAGGGATTCGCCGTATTGAAGCAGGGAGAAGCTTCTCTGGGTGAGACACCAGGAGTAGGTGAGACCGATCTGGGCAGAGGTGATCATCTGGGAGAGCTCGACGTAGGAGTAGTCTGACTTTAGTTCTCCACATTTGATCCCGTCGAAAAGGATCTTGCGCAGGATCTTATAATAATTACGATCCGGGTTTAAAATATGTCTGGTTCCGGTAGTAGCTACCTGAAGACCGTAGAGGGACGCAAAGAGATCCATATATGGTGAGTGCTCCAGGTTATTCAGCACAAAATGGTTGAAGGCGAGCAGCAGATCGGCGGCAGGAAGCGTCCGGTCGCAGGTCTGAAGCCAGCTATCATAGTCACTGTCGTAGGAATAGGCGAGGCTGAAGAGAAGCTCATCTTTTCCGCGAAAATGATGATAGAAGGTGCTGCGGGATTTGCCGGAAAGCTCAATGATCTGGGAAATCGTAGTTTCGTCATAGCCCTGTTCTGTGAAAAGCTTCCATGCTGCATCCATGATGTCCTGTTTTGCATGTCGTTTGCCGTGTGTTGTCATAATTGATCGTTCCTGCCTTCTTAAAAGTATTGAAGCTATTGTAACACAGGGATGTGGAGAGCGCAATGTTTTGTTTCTGCATACATTTTATTGAAAATGTCCATATAAGGATAATATGGTTGACTTTATTTGAACACTTTAGTAGAATGAAGGATATAAAAAGCAGAACGTAGTTCGGAATACAGTATCTTTTTAGATTGTAGTACGAAAACGAACTACGGTGCTTTTGGAGGTGTAAGATGGAAAAATTAAAACTTGCAGCCGGCATGACAGGAGAACAGAAGCGTTATGCGGTTGAAGCAGCACTGCTTCTGGGATTTCAGACAGAGACAGCTACATTTCCGGTGATCACAGCGGACGGTGAGATTCCGGTGCCGGAGAATATGGAAGAGTTGAAAGCCCTGTGGAAAAAGAGTACAGGGGAGACACCGGAAGAGTACGAATCAGCATCAAAGCATACAGGTCCGATCTTTGATCTGGATTTCCGTAAGGAAAAAGGGCTGGAGACGATGCTTCAGAAAGGGGATTTCCTGAAAGACGAGAATCAGGATCTTCTTCCGGATGTGTTGGATGTGAAGATTGTACTTCCGGAGGATGCAGATGATGCGATGCTCGTTGCAGCATGTAACCTGGCATGGCGTTTCGGTATGGAGACAACCGGATATAAAGGAAATATTACGGCAGATGCAGCTTATACAGGCAACCGGCTCGTTCTGGAAAAAGCAGAGCAGACAGAGCTTGTACGGGAAAAAGAAGGAGAAAGTGTAAAAGTATCTCTTCGCGGTGACGGAGAGGAACTAATCGCATTTACCTCCCGACTCTGTATGGAATTTCCACAGATCAATGGTCAGAGAAGCTGGAAAGACCTGCTGATGGATATGGTGGATGACTTTGTACTGCGCAGCGCAGATGGACAGCTTGCAGCTTTGAAAGCGATGCAGAAAGAGCAGACAGGAGAATACGAAGTGTACGGATCTCCGCTCTGGAATGATACACAGAAAAAAGAAGCCGGGGATGCAAAGGTATATAATTACAAATCCGGACAGAAGATGTACGAGAAGGTGTATGAGCTTCCGTGGGAAGTGGAAGTTTTTGAAAAACTTCTGGAAGAAAAGGTTTATCCGCAGATTAGGAAAGGAAGCAAGGTAAAGATTACCGGTGCGGTAAGTGAAAATATAAAAGTACGCCAGAAGATAAAAGAAAAAATCGAAGACAGAATCCAGATGTTAGGTGCCAAGCCTGAGGATACCTCCGTTATCTGTGCATACAAACAGGGATATTCCTGGATCGTTGAAGAGATGCTTCCGGTGATGAAGGAAGCGCAGGCAGATCAGGTTGAGATTTATTTCAAACCGTTCCTGCCGGAAGGTCAGACAGACTGGCTGGATGAGAACGGTGCAACCCCGTCCTATCACAATCTGAATGCAGACACTCCGGACAAGTGGTATGATCTTCCGATCCGCTATCTGCAGGAACTGTATCCGGTAGAAGATATTCTGGTAAAAGAGCTTGGAATTGAAAGAGATAAAGTCATTTTCAAAGTTTATGAAGGCGAAGAAGATATCACTTATCTCTGCAAGGGGATCAAGGACGAAAAGGTCTGCTGTGAGGATACTTACAAAGCAGTCTGGTCGGAAAGACCATATATGGATGAATATCCGCAGATGGGAAAGGTTCATCCGGCAACCGGTTATGTAAAAGCAGAGATTGACGGACAGGAAGTATTTTATCAGACCGTCCGTACCGATATGGAAGAGATCTGGGATGTTTACCAGAAGGAAGTTCTTCCGGATTGCAGACGATATATTGAGGAAAAGACAGGCGGAAAGATTTCCGCAGACCTGCAGCCGTTCTTCCATGAACTGCGTCTGGACGTGACCGCAAGTGAACCGGACTATGCGACCGGATCAAGAGAGGATCTGATCTCTTCACTGGATGCTTTGCATGAAGATATGTATTTTGTCGGAAGCGACTATTTTAAAAATTACGGTGTGAAGAAAGCAGATGTCATGCTGGATGCGCCGGGACTGATCCTTCCGGTGATCCATGAAAAAGAAGGCAGACCGGTATTTAAGGTGACACTGACCGAGCCGTTAAAAGAAGAAGCATGCATTGTAAAAGATGGAAAAACGGTTCTTTTACAGAGAAAACGGGAAGAAGCAGATGCATGGATTCGTGCTATTTCATGGGAAAATGATAATTTTACTTTCCATATCCGCACAAATGGGGTACAATCTAATGTATTACACACTTACTCAACATTGTGGTCAAAGGGTGTACTAGCAGAGTGTGAAAGTGTTGCAGCAGGTACGAAGCTTTTGTTTGAAAGTGAGCAGGGCGAGATACAGTATGCAGCACTTACACCGGAAAGAGAAGAAAAACCAAAGACGAAACGGATTGAAGAGATTGACCTGCATGAGCATGAACTGATCGGATATGATACTTACCGTGAGATCATCGAAGAATTGAAGCAGGTTCCTGGAATCGAAGTGTTCCGGACTGCGGTATCTTATACAGGACGTGAACTCTATGCAGTATGGATCAAACCGGAATACGAAGGTTATCTGTCCATGACGAAGCGTATATCAAGAATTCCTGGCGAGATGATCAATGCAAGACATCATGCAAATGAAGTATCTTCGACAAATGCAGCATTTATCCTGATCAAGAAGCTGCTGACAGAAGATGTTTACAAAGATTTACCGGATAAACTGAATCTGGTAATCGTTCCGATGGAAAATGTGGATGGTGCGGCAATCCATTATGAATTGCAGAAAGAGCATCCAACCTGGAAATTCCATGTGGCAAGATTTAATTCGCTTGGAAAAGAGTTCTACTATGAACATTTCCAGCAGGATACGATCCACAGCGAGGCGATGGGATTAACCCGTATTTATGACCGGTATGTCCCGGATATGATCGTGGACAATCACGGAGTACCGAGCCATGAATGGGAGCAGCAGTTTTCAGGTTATACCTCCCCGTCTTACAAAGGCTTCTGGCTTCCGAGATCTCTGCTTTATGGTTATTTCTGGTATGTGACCAATCCAGAGTACAAGGACAATTACCCGGTCAATAAGGTAATGGAAGATGTGATTGCAGACAAGATTGCCGAGTATCCGGAGATGAGAGAATTGAACCGTGAATGGAGTGCTCAGTTTGAAAAATATGCACATGCATGGATGCCGAAATTGTTCCCGGCAAACTATTATAAAGAAATGATCAACTACTGGATCCCGTTCGCGGCAGATCCAAACCATCGTTATCCGTCGATCCGTTTTCCGTGGATCACAACGGTTGCTTATACCAGCGAGGTTGCAGATGAGACCGCACAGGGTGAATACCTGAATTTGTGTGCAAGGGCTCATGTGGCACATGACGAGGCGACTATCCGGATGTTGATGGAAGCAGTGCATGTGATGGAATGTCATCTGGAAGAGCAGGATGGACAGATTTTGACCAGTTACATAAGACAGCGTCCGATGATTGTCAAAGTGACTGGAAAAAATAAATAACTTTTTAATACTTTTCTAAAGGAGGAGTTAGGTATGGAACTCATCAAATTACTTGGCGTGTTAATCGTAATCGTTGGATTCGCGCTGAAACTGGATTCAATCCTCATTATTTTCCTGGCCCTTATCGCGACAGGGATTGTTGGAGGACTTGGAGTGGGCGGACTTCTGGAAACAATCGGTACAAACTTTGTAGCGAACAGAAGTATGGCAATCTTTATCATGATCCTGCTGGTTACAGGTACACTGGAAAGAAACGGTCTGCGTGAAGCAGCGGCAAACCTGATCCGTAAAGTAAAAAGTGCGACAGCAGGTAAGCTTGTTGCTGTATATGGTATGCTGAATGCTCTGTTTGGAGCATTCAATGTCAGCTTCGGTGGAGTTGCCGGATTTATCCGTCCGGTACTGCTTCCGATGATCGAAGGTGCGATCAGCAATAAAGAAGGAAAAGCAAATGAAGATCACGTAGAAGAAGCAAAAGGACTTGCTGTTGCTATGCAGAACTTCACATGGTTCTTCTTCCAGGTACTGTTCGTAGGTGGTGCCGGCGGAATCCTTGTACAGACAACACTTGCAGGTCTTGGATACGAAGTAGAACTGATCGACCTTGCAGCAGCTGAAATCCCGGTAGCATTAGTTGCACTTGTTGTTTCCTGCGCATTTGTTATTGTGAAAGATAACAAACTGATGAAGAAATACTATGGAAAATCAACAGATACTAAGAAATAGAGGGAGGAAGACAGATGAGTAATTTAAAATTTATACAGGTCGGCGATTCGTTTAATGCAATCGGACTGAATGTAGTATGGGTAATTATCGGATTGATCACGATTTACGCAGGAATCAAGAACCTGCTGGATAAAGAGAATCCGTCAAGAGTCGGAACCGCTGTTTTCTGGTGCTCTTTCGGTATCGTTTGTGGATTTGGTTCATGGCTCCCGGCAAAGGTTTCTGGTGCGCTTGTTCTGATCATGTGCCTGCCGCCAATCTTCAAGAAAGTAAAAATCGGAAAAACAGATAATCCGACAAAGGAACACACAGAACAGCAGTTTAAGAAGATCGGAATGAAGATATTTGTCCCGGCATTCTCCGTAGCGGTATGCTCTCTGTTCTTTGCATTATTCAGTAATATGAGTTCTATGGTCGCAATTACCGTTGGTGTGATTGTAGCTATGATCTTACTGATGGCATTCGATGCAAAACAGAATAAACCGGCAGTCTTTTTGAATGATTCTGAAAGATTCCTTGGAATCACAGGACCTCTCAGTATGCTGCCACAGCTGCTTGGATGTCTTGGAGGTGTATTTACCGCTGCAGGAGTTGGCGATGTAATCGCACAGCTTGTTGAAAAGATTGTTCCAAAGGGAAATGTAAATATCGGGATCATCGTTTATGCAATCGGTATGGTACTCTTTACCATGATCATGGGAAATGCATTCGCAGCTATCACCGTTATGACAGTTGGTATTGGTGCACCGTTCGTTCTTGCTTACGGTGCTAATCCGGTGGTGATCGGTATGCTCGCACTTACATGTGGATACTGTGGAACTCTGCTTACACCGATGGCAGCGAACTTCAACATCCTGCCGGTTGCGATCCTGAACATGAAGGACCGCTGGGGCGCTATCAAAAATCAGGTTCTGGTTGCAATTTTTATGCTTGTGTTCCAGATCTGTTATATGATAGTATTAAAGTAAATAAGACATAAGTAGCTAAGGTCATTATTTCACTGGAAAGGCAGAAAATAATGGCCTTAGAATTCGTAAGCTTATTCTAGTTTTTGGTATGGAGAAAGAAGAGGGACATATGACACCGAATATGGAACGGGGTGCCCGGATCATTATTCACGAATGGGTAAAAGTAAGGGCGTGGGACAAAGTACTGATCGTGACATCGAAGGAATATCTTGCAGAAGCAAAAGCAATGGAAAAAGAGGCTTCCGGAAAAGCACGGTCAGTGAATACACTGCTTGTCGAGAACAAGGGGCGCCATGTGGGAATCTTTTTTGATGATAATGAAGCAGTTTTTGATCCTTATACGGCAATTATCGCGGCGACAGAGTATTCGCTGGTGACAACGAAAGCCGCAAAGCGTGCGATACAAAGACACAAGAAATTTCTGTCCTTGCCACTGGCAACCAATGACGGAAGATCTTTTCTGGAATACGATTTCCTGACGATGGATACGAAGAAGAGCCGGCTGATGGCAAAGGCATTTATCAAATATCTCAAGTATTCAGAAAAAGTCCGTGTGACAACTCCGGCAGGAACGGATATGATGTTCTACAAAGTGGGCAGAGATCCGGGATTTTTTAACGGAGTTCTAAAGGATGGAAAGGGATATTCTTCTTCCAGTATTGAGGTCTATGTCCCGATCGAGGAGACAAAGACAGAAGGTGTGATGGTGCTTGACGGTTCTCTGGGATATATTGGTCGCGCAGAGGAACCGACAAGGATTTTATTTAAAGGCGGACGGATTACGGAGATTGAAGAGACTCCGACCGGTATTCGGTTGAAAAAATACATGGAAGATTATCAGGATTCCCGGATCTATATTGCGGGAGAACTCGGAATCGGGCTTAATTCATGCTCACAATGCCTTGGAAACTGCTATATTGAAGATGAATCTGCTTATGGGACATTCCATGTAGGACTTGGGCGTAATATTGCTCTTGGAGGTATTCAGAACGCCAAAGGACATTTTGATTTGGTATGTATGGAACCGGATATCTACACGGACAACCGACAGATTATGCAGCAGGGGAAGGTTATTATCCCGGAGCCTGTGTTATACTAAGAGATATAAAGGAGGAAATTAACATGAAGGTTTTATTAACAGGATTTGATCCATTTGGAGGAGAAAGCGTAAACCCGGCATTCGAGGCAATCAAGCTTCTTCCGTCAACAATTGCGGGGGCAGAGATCGTATATGTAGAGATCCCTACAGAATTCAAGAAAAGTGCACCGGCAGTTGAAGCGGCAATCAAAGAACATAACCCGGATATAGTGATCAATGTAGGTCAGGCAGGCGGACGTTCCTGCGTCACTGTAGAAAAAGTAGGAATCAACCTTGCAGATGCCCGGATTCCGGACAATGCAGGTGACCAGCCACTTGATGAGCCACTTCAGGCAGACGGTCCAACCGGATACTTTGCAACAATTCCGGTAAATGCAATGGTTCAGAATGTACGTGCTCACGGACTTCCATGCCATGTATCTTTCACGGCAGGAACCTACGTATGCAACTGTGTAATGTACAATGTACTGCATATGTGTGCAACCAAATACACTAACATCCGTGCCGGATTTATCCATGTACCATATGCCTGCGATCAGGTTGTAGATAAGGCGAACGGAATGGCAAGTATGCCGCTTGAGACAATCGCAAAGTCTCTGGAGTATTGTGTTGAAGCTGTAGTGAATAATACAGAAGATATAAAAGAGACTATGGGAACTACCCACTAGTTTTATGAAAGAAAAAAGTACCGCTGTGTCAGAATGAAGCTGATGCGGCGGTTTTTTTGTAAAAATTTTATTGGAAATATAATTTCATGTCGCTTAATGAAAATGGACGTTCATTATATGTTAAGAAATTCTATTATAAAGAAAAAGAATTGATTTGTCACGGGCAGGAATGTTATGTATAATATGCATAAAGAAAGTCGAAGCGGAAATAAGAAAAATGAACAATTTTATGAACGGAGAGAGCTTTTTCAAAAAACAAGTTGATTAAGAAGGTGAAGAAAAAAATCTAGTGGGGAAAAGATTATCGTAAAAATAGAATATGGATGGAAAACAATAACAGAGGCGAAGGAGAAGTGAAATGAGTAATTTAATGGGGATGCTGACGACTATCCAAAGTTATGTATGGGGACCTCCGACATTGTTGCTGTTGATCGGTACAGGGCTTTACTTTACGATTAAATTGAGAGGACTGCAGATCACAAAATTTCCACGTGCAGTAAGGGCCATTTTTGAAAAAGAAAGTGGGACCGGAAGCGGAGAAGGAGATGTATCGGCATTTGCGACTCTATGTACAACGATGGCAGCAGACATAGGAACGGGAAGTATTGTTGGAGTTGCAACGGCGCTTCGAATTGGTGGACCGGGATCGTTATTCTGGATGTGGATTTCAGCCATACTTGGTATGGTGACGAAATACTCAGAAAGTCTTTTAGCGGTAAAATACCGAGTGACGGACGAGAATAACCAGATGGCCGGCGGACCGATGTTTTATATCCAAAATGGTATGGGAGAGAGATTTATCTGGCTTGCAAAAGTCTTTTCTGTGTTTGGCATGTGTACAGCGTTATTTGGCTGCGGAACGTTCCCGCAGGTAAATGCGATCACAGAATCTGTCAATGTGACATTTCATATACCGATCATTGTAGCAGGAGTCATCATAACAGTGCTTACTGCAGTTGTAACGATCGGAGGAATTAAAAGTATTTCAAAGGTTGCTGAAATTGTAGTGCCGATCATGGCGCTTACTTTTCTCGGAGGCTCGGTAGTGGCGCTGGTGATTAACCGGGCTGCAGTACCGGGTGCTTTTAAGGCCATTTTTACCTGTGCATTTGCAAAAGAATCGGTAATAGGAGGAACTGCAGGAACAGGTGTCATTACGTTTATGACGGTTATGAGAACCGGGATTGCCAGAGGTGTCTATACAAATGAGGCAGGACTTGGAAGTTCACCGATCGTGGC
Organism: Coprococcus sp. AM97-35; assembly: GCF_027697525.1. NCBI lineage: Bacteria > Bacillati > Bacillota > Clostridia > Lachnospirales > Lachnospiraceae > Coprococcus > Coprococcus sp. AM97-35. The sequence continues at coordinate 64,618 of NZ_JAQESL010000010.1, forward strand.
AGCAGCGGCGAAGACGAATTCCGGTGTAAGACAGGGCCTTCTTTCCATGACAAGTGTGTTTGTTACTACGATTCTGACCTGTTCCATGACAGGACTAGTTATCATCAGCAGCGGGCTGATGGACAGTTCGGATATGAACGGAAGCACACTTGTTACAGCTGCTTATAACATGTGTCTGCCACACAATATAGGCATGCATCTGATCGCAGTAGGAATTATGTTCTTTGCATTTACCACTATTCTGGGATGGAATTATTACGGAGAACGCTGCCTGGTTTATCTGACCGGCACAACAAAATGGATCAAACCATATAAGATCATCTACATTGCAGCGATTGCACTGGCACCGTTTTTATCACTGGAACCAATCTGGCTTCTTGCAGATATCACGAATGCGCTGATGATCATTCCAAACCTGATCGCAATCATTGCACTTAGAAAAGTGATCATTGGGGAAACAAAACTGTATTTTTCAAAACGAAATGAAGAAAAAATGTCTGCTGCGGTAAAAGCAGTGGAGTAAGAAAAGAAACCACCGCATTGGAAATGAGATCTGATGCGGCGGTATTTTTGCGTTAGAGGATAAATAAGGTTGTGACACCAACGCCCCAAAAAGAAAGTTAACACGATTCCCGCTTTCAGGGGTTCATCGGAATGTTTTGCCGAGGGGAACCGGAGTACATATATTTGAAAATCCGCCGCCCACCAACCTATAAAATTTTCCCCACACCAGTTGGAAATCCCCATCATTTCTGCTAAAATGGAACACAGAGAAAAGGAGCGAACACAATATGAATTTTGCGCATTTGCACGTCCACACGGAATACAGCCTTCTGGACGGTTCGAATAAAATTAAAGAATATGTTGCCAGAGTCAAAGAACTGGGGATGACAGCGGCTGCGATCACAGACCACGGTGTCATGTATGGCGTCATTGACTTCTACAGAGCCGCAAGAGCGGCAGGAATCAATCCTGTACTGGGATGTGAAGTCTATGTGGCACCGGGATCCAGATTCGATAAAACAGCCGTAGGACGCGATGAGGACCGATATTATCACCTGGTACTTCTTGCCGAGAATAATACAGGATACGCCAATCTGATGAAGATCGTGTCACGTGCATTTACGGAAGGTTACTATTATAAGCCAAGAGTAGATTATGAGCTTCTGGAGACCTATCACGAAGGAATCATTGCCCTCAGTGCATGTCTTGCCGGAGAGGTACAGAGAAACCTGGCGAGAGGGATGTATGAAGAAGGAAAAAAAGCTGCGCTTCATTATGAACAGATTTTTGGGAAAGGCAACTTTTTCCTGGAACTGCAGGATCATGGGATCCCGGAACAGCGCACCGTTAACCAGCAGTTGATGCGTCTGTCGCAGGAAATTGGAATCGACCTTGTGGCGACAAATGACGTGCATTATACTTACGCAGAAGATGAAAAGCCACATGATATCCTGCTTTGCCTTCAGACAGGGAAAAAGCTCGCAGACGAGGATCGGATGCGCTATGAAGGCGGACAGTACTACGTGAAGTCCAAAGAAGAGATGGCAGCACTTTTCCCATATGCACCGGAGGCGCTGGAAAATACACAGAAGATTGCAGACAGATGCCATGTAGAGATTGAATTTGGTGTGACAAAGCTTCCGAAATTCGATGTGCCGGAAGGATTTACCTCATGGGAATATTTGAATAAGCTCTGTTTTGACGGACTAAAAAGACGATATGGAGAAGACCCGGATCCAGCCCTTGTGGAGCGCCTGAATTATGAATTGGGCGTTATCAAAAGCATGGGTTACGTGGATTACTTCCTTATTGTATGGGATTTCATTCATTTTGCAAAAAGCAACGGAATCATGGTTGGACCTGGGCGTGGATCTGCGGCAGGAAGCATTGTGGCGTACACACTTGCGATCACCAATATCGATCCGATCCGGTATCAGCTGCTGTTCGAGCGTTTTCTGAATCCGGAACGTGTGTCCATGCCCGATATCGACGTGGACTTCTGTTTTGAAAGAAGGCAGGAAGTCATTGATTATGTTGTGCGTAAATACGGCAAAGACCGGGTAGTGCAGATCGTAACCTTTGGTACACTGCAGGCGCGCGGGGTGCTGCGGGATGTGGGAAGAGTTATGGATCTTCCGTATGCTTTTGTGGATTCAATTGCAAAGATGATTCCGAAAGAACTGAATATTACACTGGATAAATCCCTGAAGATGAACCATGAGCTGAAGAAGCTCTATGATGAAGACCCACAGGTAAAAGAGCTGATCGATATGTCAAAGAGACTGGAAGGTCTGCCACGGCATACATCCATGCATGCCGCGGGAGTCGTGATCAGCCAGAAGGATGTGGATGAATATGTTCCGCTGGCACTTGGAGCGGACAACAATGTAGTCACACAGTTTACCATGACCACGCTGGAAGAACTGGGACTTCTGAAAATGGATTTCCTTGGGCTTCGTACCCTGACCGTCATCCAGGATGCGATCAGACTGGTTGAAAAAAGTACCGGTGTGAAGCTGGTAACAGAAAAATTAAATTATAATGATAAAGCAGTGCTTGACTATATCGGAACCGGAAAGACGGACGGTATTTTCCAGATAGAAAGTGCAGGGATGAAGAGCTTCATGAAGGAACTTCGTCCACAGAGTTTGGAAGATATTATCGCCGGAATTTCTCTTTACCGGCCAGGTCCGATGGATTTCATTCCACAGTATATCAAAGGAAAGAACCATCCGGAGCTGATTACTTACGAATGCCCGCAGTTAAAGCCGATCCTGGCACCGACCTATGGCTGCATTGTATACCAGGAACAGGTTATGCAGATCGTGCGTGACCTTGCCGGATATTCACTTGGGCGAAGCGACCTTGTACGCCGTGCCATGAGTAAGAAAAAGGGCGACGTGATGCAGAGAGAGCGTCAGAATTTTGTATATGGTAATGAAGAAGAAGGCATTCCGGGCTGTGTCAAAAATGGAATCGATGAAAAGGTTGCGAATAAGATCTATGATGAAATGATCGATTTTGCGAAGTATGCGTTCAACAAATCACATGCGGCAGCGTATGCGGTTGTCTCATACCAGACAGCGTATCTGAAATATTATTATCCGGTAGAATATATGGCAGCGCTTATGACTTCTGTCATCGACAATCCGGGAAAGGTTGCCGAATACATTTACACTTGCCGACAGATGGGAATTTCTATCCTGCCGCCGGATATCAATCGTGGGGTTGGTGATTTTTCTGTAGATAACGGTAATATCCGTTACGGACTTGCGGCGATCAAGGGGGTTGGAAGACCGGTGATTGAGCAAATCATCCGGGACAGAGAAGAGCATGGCACGTTTCGTGATCTGAAGGATTTTCTGGAACGGCTTTCCGGTAAGGAAGTCAATAAACGTGCGGTAGAAAACTTTATCAAATCCGGCGCATTTGACAGTCTGAAAGGGACCAGAAAGCAGTTTATGATCATTTATGTACAGATCATGGATCAGGTAGCACAGAACAAGAAAAATTCGCTTGCCGGACAGATGTCGCTCTTTGATATTGTAGATGACGAACAGAAAAAAGAATTTGAGGTCACGCTTCCGGATGTGGGAGAATACCAGAAGGAAACGATGCTTGCATTTGAAAAAGAAGTACTCGGCGTGTATATCAGCGGACATCCATTGGAAGAATATGAAGAGAAATGGCGCAAGAGTATTTCCGCAACGACATTGGATTTTCAGCTTGATGAAGAGACCGGACGGACAAAAGTGCGTGACGGGTCAAGGGAGATCATCGGTGGTATGATCACATCGAAGACGATCAAATATACAAAGAAGAATCAAACGATGGCATTTATTACCGTAGAGGATCTTCTTGGAACGGTAGAGGTTGTCATTTTCCCGCAGAGCTATGAGAAAAGCCAGCAGTATCTGCAGGAGGACAGCAAAGTATTTGTGCGGGGACGTGTATCGGAAGAAGATGATAATGCAAGTAAGCTGATCTGTGAAGAGGTGATTCCGTTTGAGATGATGAAAAAAGAACTGTGGATCCAGTATACCGACAAACAGAGTTACCTTCAAGATGAGCAGAATCTGTTCCGGATGCTCGCGGAAAGTGAGGGTGAGGACCAGGTTGTAATCTTCTGCAAAGCGGAGAGAGCGGTAAAAAGACTTCCTAAAAACGCAAATATCCAGGTAGAACCTGGAATTTTGAGCAGATTGACGAATTATTTTGGAGAAGATTGTGTAAAAGTAATAGAAAAACCCATTGAAATGAAGGGGTGAATATTATACAATAACGTGTGGATTGAGATAAATTAAGCAAAAGGATAGTAAAGTTACAAAGTAGAAGAGACGGAGGAGACATATCATGGCAGAAAAAGTAATCAGAACTATCGGCGTATTGACCAGTGGTGGAGACGCACCGGGAATGAACGCTGCAATCCGTGCAGTTGTAAGAACCGCATTGGGAAAAGGACTGAAGGTAAGAGGAATCAGAAGAGGTTATTCAGGACTTCTTAACGAGGAAATTATTGATTTAAGTGCCAGAGATGTATCAGACACGATCCAGAGAGGTGGAACGATTCTTTTGACAGCCCGTTGCGAGGAAATGCGTACACCAGAAGGACAGCAGAAAGCAGCAGCAATCTGTAAGAAATATGGAATTGACGGTCTGGTAGTTATCGGAGGAGACGGTTCCTTCAAGGGAGCACAGAAATTATCTGATTTTGGAGTAAATACAATCGGACTTCCGGGAACGATCGATCTTGATATCGCATGTACAGAATACACAATCGGATTCGATACAGCGGTTAATACAGCGATGGAAGCAATTGACAAAGTACGTGATACATCTACATCACATGAAAGATGTAGTGTTATCGAAGTTATGGGACGTGATGCGGGATACCTTGCACTGTGGTGCGGTATTGCCAATGGAGCAGAGAAGATTCTTCTTCCTGAGGAACATGACTACGATGAAGCAAAGATTATTGCAGACATCAAAGAAAGCAGAAAACGCGGTAAAAAGCATTACATTATCATCAATGCCGAAGGTATCGGTGATTCTATGAATATGGCAAAGAGAATCGAAAAAGAGACGGGTATGGAGACACGTGCTACTATTCTTGGTCATATGCAGCGTGGAGGAAGCCCGACAGCAAAAGACAGAGTTTATGCATCTATCATGGGATCTCTTGCTGTAGATCTTCTTCTTGAAGGAAAAACAAACCGTGTAGTAGGATACAAACATGGCGAGTATATTGACTTCGATATCAACGAAGCACTGGCAATGCAGAAAGGAATTCCGGAGTACCAGTACGATATCGCAAAACAGCTTGCCATCTAATAACAGACAGATTGGATGACGTGTATGACACAGGATGTATTATTGACGATTTCCGGACTGCATGATATGGCATTTGCAGATCCGGAAGAAAATGAAGAGAATGAGCCGATCGAAGTGATTACTCCGGCGAGCTATTACTGGAAGAACGGAAAGCATTATATTCTTTATGATGAAGTAATGGAAGGGATTCCGGGGGTGGTTAAGAATAAGATCAAGATCACCGGTGAAGATTCGATGGAGATCATGAAGAGCGGAATTACGAATGCACATATGGTATTTGAGAAGAATCAGATGAATGTCACATATTATGATACACCGTATGGGCAGCTTCATGTCGGAATTCATACACGGAAGCTGGATGTGAATGTGGATGATGAGCGAATTGATATTGCTGTGGAGTACGGGCTTGATGTGAATCATGAAGCGACGGCAGACTGCCGGATCGCAATGAGCATAAGACCGAAAGCACAGGCAGAGGAAGCAATTTCAGGAAAATAAAACAAAAAGGGTAAATGATTCAATCAGCTCAGAATCATTTACCCTTTTTTGTTACTTGTTCCGCAGTCTTGCCCAGAATCCTTTTTTCTTAGGTGGAGTCTCAAGAGAACCTCTGACTCCTTTTACTGCAGTGATGTAAATACCGCTTACGGTTGCTTTTACTTCTTTTTTGACTGGAATAAGATCATAGATGCTTGCATCACACATCAGAGTCATGATCTTTGGTCCGACTTTTGCCTTGACTACAGGTACCTTTGAACGACGAAGATACTTAGGTGTATTCTCAAGAACAACTGACGGGAAACCGGCATCTTTAAGCTTCATCTTACCTTTGTCGATAACCAGGATGTTGACCTGCTGTGCAGCAGCTGCAATCATCTCTTCCTGTTCTGCCTGCTTTTTCTGCGCTTTCTTACCGAGGAAATACAGAACAACCAGGGCGATAAGCAGTACGGCAAGAATTACCAGTAATACGATCGTTATCTTACTCACGGGTTTTCCTCCTCAAATCATATTTACACATAGCTTATTGTAGCATTGTTTGTAGACAAGTGCAAGTAATTTGAAGTTTTTGGCGGCTTTTTGAAAGTAATGGAAAATCTGAAATAAATGTGAATTTTGGGAAATCCCTTTTCAATGACGGATTATGTGTTATAATCATATGTAGCGCTCTGATGTGGGTGATTCGGACAGTCAGAGAGAATGAAGATATAAGAGGTGTAAAAGAAAATGAAAAAGAAATTAGCAGTACTGGCAGCAGGTATCTGTGCATTGTCATTATTTCTTACCGGATGCTCCGGTGAGATTTCCAATGATTATGTTACGATTACAAAATATAAAGGTGTGGAGATTGATAAAGTAGATGCGGATGCGGTATCGGATAATGATGTAGAAGCACAGATCAACAGTGTACTTCAGTCTAAATCAACTACAACAGAAGTTACAGACCGTGCAGCACAAACCGGAGATACGGTAACGATCGACTACGAAGGAAAGAAAGATGGTGTGGCATTTGATGGTGGAACAGCGACAGATGCACAGCTTACATTAGGAAGTGGTCAGTTTATTGACGGATTTGAGGATGGCGTTGTCGGACACAATATTGGCGATACTTTTGATCTGAATCTGACTTTCCCGGAGAACTATGGAAATGAAGATCTTGCAGGTCAGGCAGTTGTATTTACCGTTACACTGAAGGGAATCAGCCAGACCGATCTACCGGAACTTACCGATGAATTTGTACAGAGTGTTTCTGATACTTCCAAGACGGTGGAAGAGTACAAAAAGGAAATTAAAAAATCTCTGAAAAAAAACAGCAAAGAAAACCAGCAGAATACAATCAAGGAAAATGCATGGAAAGCAGTACTTGAGAACACAACTGTGAACAAGTATCCGAAGAAGGATCTGAAGAATATGATCAGTTCGATCAAGACACAGTATAAGAATATGGCATCTTATTATAACGTTGATTTTGCAGATTTCCTTAAACAGTATATGAATATGGATGAGGAAACTTTTAATTCAAAGGCAACTCAGGCTGCAAAGGATCAGGTAAAGGCCAACCTTGCGGCAGATCTGATCATTGAGAAAGCAAAGATCAATGTGTCAGATAAGACACTTGAGAAGAAGTATAAGGAGTATGCAAAGGCTTACGGATACGAAGATGTAGATGCACTCAAAAAAGCACTGGAAGATGCCGGAAACCTGGAGAATCTGGAGAAGACAGCAAGACTGGATATCGTAGAAGACTGGGTAGCAGACAACTGCAAGCAGGTGAAAAGTACTTCATCTGACAGCAGCAAAAGCGGTTCAAACAGTACAGGAAGTACCGGCAGCACAGAAAGTACAAAATAGATATAAGCAAACATTCAAAAGGCGGAGAATAAAATCTCCGTCTTTTTTCTTCCTGAAGGGAATGGTATGATATAGAAAGTAATTGTTTTTACAAAATGAAATATACTACAGGAGGACAAGATGAAAGCAGTACTTTTTGATATGGATGGCATCCTGATCGATACAGAGAAATATCTGACAGTATACAAACAAAAGGCAATGCGGGAGGCGGGATACCGGTTGGATCTGGAAACGGCATACAAATTCCGCAGTTGTGCATCCGTATTTGCAAGAGAACAGATGAAGGGAATTTTTGGAGAGGATTTCCCATACGATGAGCTCAGACGGCGCAGACAGGAACTGATGAGTGATCACATTGCGCGTTTCGGAATTGAGAAGAAACCGTATGTGGAAGAGACGATCAAGGAGCTGAAAAGACGTGGTTATCAGACGGCAGTCGTGACGGCTACAGCGGAAGACAGGGCTGTGCGTTATCTGGAAATGGTCGGATTTAAAGAGCTGTTTGATGAGATCATCAGTGCATCTATGGTGAAATTGGGAAAACCGAGACCGGATGTGTATCTCTATGCCTGTGAGAAGATCGGGCGGAAGCCTGAAGAGTGCATGGCGGTCGAAGATTCACCAAACGGGGTAAATGCGGCTTACCAGGCGGGCTGCCATGTGACGATGGTTCCGGATCTGACACCTGCAGACGAAGAGGTCAAAAAGATGGCAGATCATGTCGTTCCAGACCTGCGAGGACTTCTGGAATATCTGAAATAACCCCTGAAAATGAGGAGAGCCGATATCCGGTTTCCCGAATATCGGCGTTTATGAAAAAGAAAAATTTTATTATGTGAAAAGGTTTATTTCCTTTTGACAATTATTAGTATACTCGTATCTTGTGAAAAAAGTGTGTTTATAATTTGAAAGAATTATGAACGTTTGTGAACATATTATACATATATTCTGAAGGGACCGCAGACAGCAGAGTCTGCAGCCCGACAAAAGGGATTTAGTCTGTTCCGGGAAGCATCGACCGGACGAAAAGTGAAAACAATTCCCGCATACATGGAGAAGTAAAAAACATGGATTCCGGATGCCACTGAACGCCAAGTGCAAAAGGCTGTCCTTCGATTTCAATTGCCTCAACTGTGCCATCAGAAGTGTGTGCACATGCATGGACATTTTTCCCGAGCAGATGAACGGACTGATGGTGAAAACTATTGGTATACAGAGTGTCTCCGGTTAGTTCATGAAGATGGCTGTCTTTGGTGATGAAAATCTGGTGCCACATATCGCTGCGGTTCTGTGAGGTCTGCATATGCAGAAAAGGATCTCCGGGCTGACAGGAAAGATCCTGGTAGATACTTCCGCCACAGGCGGCGTTGAGCACCTGCATACCCCGGCAGATGCCGATTACCGGAAGATGACGTTTTAAGATTTCCTCTGCAAAATGAATCTGGAAAAGATCCACAGAAAGATTGGTCTGTCCTACACCTGGAAGTGGATCTTCATTGAAGAGAAACGGTGTAAAATCACCTCCTCCGGGGAGCAGAAATCCATCGCATATGTCAAGATAAGAATTGATCGGGAAGTCCTGAGGAAGAATCGGTATCAGTAGGGGGATTCCTCCGGAAATGCGGACTGCCCGCACATAGGTATCGGTTACAAACTGGTTTTTGCCGTCGAAGCCACAGCATAAGATTCCAACAACTGGTTTCATATTTACAATCCTCCTCTTTATCAGATAAATCAGTTGTTACAAAATATGTGGAGTCTGTATGAAATATGTATTATAATAGAAAAAGCAACATGCCAGATGGCAGGAAAGGAGTTCCTATGAAACTGGTTATTCCGGAATATAAAACATTAGAACTTGATACGATATTTTTAGATATGAACGGGACGATCGCTGTGGACGGCGTGATCCCGCCGAGTGTGAAGGAACGTCTTATCGCACTTTCAGAGCAGTTCCGAATTTATGTACTGACTGCAGATACGCATGGAAATGCGAAAGCGCAGTGCGAAGGGCTTCCGGTGATCCTGGAGACATTTCCGACAGGTAATGCAAAGGAGTATAAAAGGGAATTGGTAAAAGCAACCGGTGCAAAACGCTGTGTGGCAATCGGTAATGGCAGAAACGATGAGTGGATGCTGAAAGAGGCGGCGCTTTCCATCGCTGTTATGGACCGGGAAGGGGTCTATGGGAAATTATTGAAAAATGCGGATCTCTGTGTCAGATCTATGCAGGATGGACTGGATCTTCTGCTCTATCCAGGTCGGATCATTGCAGGACTCCGTGGATAATATTTGCAGAAGAATACGTAAGAGTATGTGGAAGGAGAAAAGATGCGTCAGGCTATAGTGACATTGAAAAAGGGCGAGGGACGTCTGCTGAAATCAGGCGGCGCCTGGATATTCGATAATGAAATTGATTCGATTATGGGAGAATTTGAGAATGGTGATATTGTGATCGTCCATGATTTTGACGGGTACGGAATGGGAAGAGGATTTATCAATATGAATTCTAAGATCCGGATCCGTATGATGACAAGAAAGCAGGATCAGGAGATCGATCATGCATTTCTGGAAATGCGGGTGAGAGATGCGTGGGAATACCGGAAAAAGACAGTAGATACATCAAGCTGCCGTGTGATTTTCGGGGAAGCGGATTTTCTTCCCGGACTGGTGATTGATAAATTTTCGGATGTGTTGGTTGTAGAGTCTCTTGCACTCGGAATTGACCGGATGAAAGAAGAAATCGTGGACATTTTGAAAGCGGTACTTTCAGAAGATGGAATTACGATCCGTGGCGTGTATGAACGAAGCGATGCAAAGGTTCGTCAGAATGAAGGCATGGAGAGAGTCAAAGGCTTTATCGGTGAAGAATTTGATACCAAAGTTGAGATTGTGGAAAATGGTGTCAGATATATGGTTGATGTCAAAGACGGACAGAAGACAGGATTTTTCCTGGATCAGAAATACAATCGTCTGGCAATCCAGAGACTTTGCAAGGATGCAGAGGTGCTGGACTGCTTCACGCACACAGGCTCTTTTGCGCTGAATGCAGGGATTGCAGGGGCAAAGCATGTGACAGGTGTAGATGCTTCAGAACTTGGTATAGAACAGGCAAGAGAGAACGCAAGACTCAATGGATTAGAGGATAGAGTTGAATTTGTCTGTGCAGATGTATTTGACCTGCTTCCAAAGCTGGAAGAAGAAGGAAAGCAGTATGATGTGGTAATCCTGGATCCACCTGCATTTACCAAATCCCGTAAGACGATCAAGAATGCGACAAAGGGATATCGTGAGATCAATATGCGCGGAATGAAGCTGGTAAAACCAGGCGGATATCTGGCAACCTGTTCCTGCTCGCATTTTATGGATTATGAGCTTTTTACGAAGACGATCCACCAGGCAGCGCAGAATGTGCATAAGAGGATCAGACAGGTAGAATACCGGACACAGGCACCGGATCATCCGATTCTGTGGTCTGCAGAAGAATCGTATTATCTTAAATTCTATGTGTTCCAGATCGTGGATGAAAAATAAAGTGTTGTAGTAAATAAAAAAGGTATCGAAAATCAAACATAAATGATTTTCGATACCTTTTTTTACTAGTGTACATATTTCAGATTTGATATTCTATTCAAACTGCTCAGTCGATAATGCAACATAATCCGCAGCATTTTTATAAATTGACTGGATCTCTTTCTCGGTAAGAGGTCTTTTTACTTTTGCCGGGCTTCCGATAACCAGCATTCCATCCGGAATAACTGTGTTCTGAGTAACCAGACTTCCGGCACCGATCAGGCAATGCTTTCCAATCTTTGCACCGTTTAAAATCGTACTTCCCATCCCGATTAGAGATGCGTCACCAATTGTACAGCCGTGGATCACACAGTTGTGACCAACAGTGACATCATCACCGATAACGGTCGGAAAACCGTAATCTACATGGACAGTACTGTTATCCTGGATATTACTTCGCTTGCCAATCGTGATAGACGATTCATCACCGCGGACAACGGCATAATAGAACACACTTGAGTCTGCACCGATGGTGACATCACCTAGGATGACGGACTGACTGGCAATGTGCGCCTGTGATGAAATATTTAAAGAAGACATTACAGCAGATTCCTTTCTCGTTGTAAGATTATTTTTTGGCTTCAACAGCTTTGACCGGGTTTTTGGCGGCTGCTTTTGTATCCTGTTCCGCTTCCGGCTGATAACCGTTGATATTATATTTCTGCTCGTAATAATCAAAGGTGGATACATAATTGTTGTCTTTCAATTTCCGTACACTCTTAGTGTATTCGTGCATATCGAAATTGGAAGAATCCAGTTCCAGGATTGCAACGGCAATGTTAGAACAGTGGGCTGCAATACGATCATAGTTGGTGAGCAGATCGTTAAATGCAAATCCGGTGTTCAGATCACACTGCCCGTTACGGAGCCTTTTAATATGACGCATTTTCAAATCATTGCATAAAATACCGATCAGTTCGCGAAGCGGTTCTACTTTGGCAGCATTTACAAGGTCTTCATCTACAAATGAATTGATCGTGAGATCAAGGAGCTCTTTTAATGCGGATTCAAGAACATGAAGCTCGTATTTGGCTGCATCTGAAAAAATACGTGATTTTTCATGAAGTTCCTGTGCAACACGGGAAATATTGACTGCATGGTCACCCAGACGTTCAAAATCACTGATCGTATGAAGGAACTTGGCGGTCTGTTTGGACTGCTCCGGTGTCAGGTCATGCATATTGAGCTGCATCAGATAGGTTCCCAGTTTATCTTCGTATTTGTCGATCAGATTTTCCTTTTCCTGAATTTTGTTGAACTTATTATCTGAAAAATCTTTCAGCAGTGCAAGGGCACGACGGATATTTTTGTATGCTTTCTTTGCCATTCCGTTGACTGCAAGCTGGCTCTGTGTGATTGCCAGTGGCGGATAATTGAGGAAACGTTCCTCAAGAAGATCGAAATCTGCCTGCTCTTCGTTGTCTTCATCGGTATCTTTAATAAGGAAGAAGACAAGCTTTTCAATCTTGCCGATAAATGGAGCAAGAACAAGGATCGTCAGAAGCCGGAATACCGTATTCAAAAGTGCCACACGGAAAGGTGACATAATTTCACCCATAAATGGGAAATGCACGATGGCATTTACAGAATAGAATACGATGGACCAGAAAATCATACCAAATAAATCGTTCAGCAGATAGATCAGAGCAGTACGCTTTCCGTTCTTGTTCGTTCCGATTGAGGAAAGAAGAACCGGACATGCGGCGCCAACGCCGATACCCATTGTGATCGGAAGTGCAGCTGCAAAGGTGATCGATCCGGTAATGGACAGTGCCTGGAGGATACCTACAGAAGCAGAAGCACTCTGCAAAACTGCTGTAAATACGATCCCGACAAGGATTCCCATAAATGGATTCGTGAACATGGTCAGAAGTCTGACGAAATGCGGATTCTCTTTCAGAGGAGAGACAGCACCGCTCATGGTCTGCATTCCGATCATCAGGATCGCAAAGCCAAGCATGATGTCACCGATATCAGAATACGGTTTTTTCTTGATAAATGTACGGAAAATAATTCCGATGATTGCTACGATTGCAGAAATTGTAGCGGTTGATAAAAGCTGCGCGATTCCGCTGGAACCATCAATGTAGGAGAGACATAGGATCCATCCGGTGATACTGGTTCCGATGTTGGCACCCATGATGATACCAATTGCCTGTGCGACCTTCATCATACCAGAGTTTACAAATCCGACTACCATAACTGTCGTTGCAGAGGATGACTGAATGATAGCGGTTACGACAGTACCGAGCAGAAGTCCTTTCAGAGGAGTATTGGTCAGCCTGTATAAAATAAGTTCAAGCTTATTGCCGGCAACTTTCTTCAGACTGTCGCCCATCAGTGACATACCGTATAAAAACAGGGCTACCCCACTGAGCAATGACAAAACCATTGTAATTCCCATAATTTTGTTTTCCTTTTCTTTAAGCATTAGTTTACATTTTGTCGCAAAAAAATATCGTACAGCTACTTTAAATATGAAAAGTCTGCATGCAGATCACACAAAGTGACGCTATACGACACCCTTATTATATAACAAGAAAGTTTCCATAGGTAGACTGAAACGATATTTTTTTACACTTTTTTTACATAGACTTAACTTTTTCTATACATTCGGTAGCAAAAAGGGCCGCATTTTCAAGATCTGTGCGTGTCGGATGAATCATTGCTTCGTCAAAATTCTGTAATTGCCGGCGGATTTGCTGGCAATCGCAATCTTCTGGTGTATTCAGCAAGGATTCATATTTTTGACGGACAGCAAGTGGCATTTTCCCCTGGCAGATAAAAGAACCAAGATAACGATTGTCGTCTTCAAGCCAGATCCGGACACTGGATGCGATCTTTTTGTAGTATTCCAGGCTGTTTCCAGCACCGCAGGTTCCAAAGAGAGCAACGGATTTGTACGACAGACCGGAAAGGAAGTTGCCGATCTCGAGGCTACAGGTTCCGCGGTGAACACAGAAACCGACAAAATAAATTTTGGCCTCTGGGAAATCGGTACGTTCATGAAGATTTATCAGATCTTTGGACATCCCCGGAAGAGATGCAAAAATTTCTGTTGCTATTTTTTTTGTATTTCCTGTCTCACTCTCATAGACAACAAGATAATCTAACATATAATATTTCCTCCTGTTATTTAGTGGTATGTATAAGGAGAACCGCAGAAGAATCCACCGCCGCCACAGCAGAGATTGCACATGAGGTTGGCAATGCAGAGCTTCACGCAGAAATCATTGTTGATCGTTGGTGTACCGCCATACATTGTCTGTTGTGTACGATACCAGCTCCCGCCATTTTCAAGACGGCTGACAAGGGACTGATATTGATAGTTGGACGGCTCCAGACGAAGTGCTTCTTTGGCGTGCTCCAGGGCAAGGACATTATTGCCCATGCCGGAATTGGCGATAGAGCTGTAATAGTACCATCTGGCAGAACGGTCTTTGATCCCTGAAAGGACATTTAAAGCTTCTTTATAATGGCCACTGTTCAGATAATTGGCGGCGGCACGCAGATGAATATCTTCTTCTGTCTCGGTTGTCTGCTGATTCTGATTGGTATACTGACCGTAGAAACCGCCAAATGGACCAAAACCGCCAAAACCTCCGTATCCGCTTCCGGCATCACCATAACCTCCGGAGCCTGTTCCGGTATATCCGGAAGCACCCATTTCTTTTTCTTTCATAATCTGCTGGTAAGCCTGTTGGATTTCTTTGAATTTGGCTTCTGCCTGATCTTTATTTGGATTGTTGATATTGGCATCCGGATGATAAATACGGCTTAATTTGCGGTAGGCTTTCTTGATATCCTCGTCGGAAGCATCCCGTGAAACGCCGAGTATTGAGTAAGGATCCTGCATAATTGATTATTCTCCTGATCATTAGCTTTTTTTGATAAAAGTAGTCTGGCATTTTGGACAGCGGATCTCAATTTTACCTTTTCCCTTTGGGACACGAATCTTCTGTTTGCAGTTTGGACACTTGTAAATGTGGTGTGTCTTGCGCTGCGCTGCCATATACTTCTGTTTTGCAAAAAATCCACGGATCTTTGAAGTGTGCTGGAGAAATTTCTGGTTTTCCAGTGCACGCTTGTAGGTCTGACGTGAAAACATGCGATAGTAAGAGTATATCACGAATGCCCACCCAATTACATAAAAAATACGAAAATGGAAGATGCTTGTGATCAGCATCAGAATTACGCCGCTCCATAAGAGAAATTTGCCGAAGGTATCTACTCCGTACCTTCCATACATAAAACGCATCAGTTTTTCTTTCATAATATTCACCCAATCTTTTTTATTTATAGAATATGATACTATACGATAGTTCACATTGTACGCCTGCACACACAAAAATCAATAAACTCTCTATTAAAAAACTCTAAAAAGTATGTTATACTGCTGATATCGTGAAAATATGGAAGAAAATAGGACTTCTGGGATTGCATGGCAATGGAGCAATCCGGGAACATCATATATAAAAAGCCAAGGAGGAAATTATGGGACGGAAAGAATATGGTCGGTATGGAAAGCATTCCAGGCGTGACCGGCGCAAGAAAAAAGGTGGAATCATCAGTACGGTCATTTTGATCGTTGCAATCTGTGTGTTTGCATTTTCTGCCTTTCAGCTGTATAAAATCTTTAACGGATATCACAAAGGGGAAAGTGAGTATGATGATCTGGTAAAGCTTGCGGTTACGGAAGATAAGGGGGAACAGGAGAACGGGACGGACGATCAGGATGGAAGCAGATTTTCCGTGGATTTTGATGCACTCAGACAGATCAATCCGGATGTGGTTGCATGGATCCGTTTTGATGAACCGGCGGTGATCAATTATCCGGTTGTGCAAGGAAGTGATAATTCAGAATATCTGAGTAAGACATTCAAAGGATATGACAATACCGTAGGAACGATTTTTGTAAATGCTTATAATCATGCGGATTTTAATGACAGAAACACGATCATTTACGGACATTATATGTATAATGGAACGATGTTTAATGAGCTGGAGCAGTATCACGAAAAAAGTTTCTGGGAAAAATACCCTTCCTTCTATATTTATACACCGGATGGCAATGTGGCTACTTATCAGATTTATTCTGTTGGAGTGGTAAAAGATACTTCCGAAGGCTATACATATCAGTTCGCAGATGATGCGGCGTTTGCATCCTTCCTTGAAGCAACGAAGGCGTCTTCTTTGTATGATACAGGTGTGGAAGTGGGAAATGATTCGCAGATCGTGACGTTGTCCACCTGTACACGGGAGGGAAATGATGACAGAACGATCGTACACGGTGTCAGGGTAAATGTACAGCCGGCAGGAGAATAAAAGAGGAGTAAAGAGATGGCAGCAGAAGCAAAATTTGAAGTCGGAGATGTGATCCGGATGAAAAAACCACATCCGTGCGGAAGCTCAGAGTGGGAAATCCTGAGAGTAGGGGCGGATTTTCGTCT
The DNA here is from genome assembly GCF_027697525.1 of Coprococcus sp. AM97-35. Classification (NCBI taxonomy): domain Bacteria; kingdom Bacillati; phylum Bacillota; class Clostridia; order Lachnospirales; family Lachnospiraceae; genus Coprococcus; species Coprococcus sp. AM97-35. Next base: position 81,327 of record NZ_JAQESL010000010.1, read on the forward strand.
GAAATGTCAGGGATGCGGACACCAGGTAATGGTACCACGCAGACTGGTTGAAAAAAATACAAAAGAAATAAGGAAAAAGGCTTGAAACAAAGCCTGAATTATGATATCATACCAACTTGTGATATATTATTTATCCTTGTTCCCGGCGGATCCGGGAGCCAAAAGACCATAAGGAGGTGCAGGACATGAGCAAATATGAATTAGCAGTTGTTGTCAGCGCAAAACTCGAAGACGACGCCAGAGCAGAAGTAATCGAAAAGGTGAAAGCACTTGTTACACGTTTCGGTGGTAACATTACTGACGTTGACGAATGGGGAAAGAAGAGATTAGCTTACGAAATCCAGAAGATGAAAGAAGCTTACTACTACTTCATTCACTTTGAATCTGAAACAACAACACCAGGCGAAATCGAAGAAAGAATTCGTATCATGGATGGTGTAATCAGATATTTATGCGTGAAACAGGAAGCTTAGAAAGAGGCAACGTATGAATAAAGTAGTTTTAATGGGACGTCTGACAAGAGATCCTGAAGTGAGATATTCACAAGGTGAGAACGCTCTCGCTATTGCAAGATATACATTAGCTGTAGACCGCAGATTCAAGCGTGACGGAGAACAGACCGCAGATTTTATTAACTGTGTTGTGTTCGGAAAGAGTGCTGAATTTACAGAACGTTATTTCCGTCAGGGAATGCGCGTAGTGGTTTGCGGAAGAATCCAGACCGGAAGCTATACCAACAGGGATGGTGTAAAGGTCTATACAACAGAAGTTGTTGTTGAGGAACAGGAATTCGCAGAAAGTAAGAATGCTAGCAGTGCTAATACACAGTCTTATCAGGCAGCCCCGGCACCGGCGCCAAGCGCTGATGCAGGTGACGGTTTCATGAACATTCCAGACGGAATTGATGAGGAGTTACCGTTTAATTAAGGTTGAAAGGAGATGTGTACAATGGCATTCGAAAAAGGAAACAGACCGGATTCTCCAATGAAGAGAAGAGGCGGACGCAGAAGAAAAAAAGTTTGTGTATTCTGTGGTAAAGAAAACAACGAAATCGATTACAAAGATACAGCAAAATTAAAGAAATATGTTTCTGAGAGAGGAAAAATCCTTCCGAGAAGAATCACAGGAAACTGTGCAAAACATCAGAGAGCTCTTACAGTAGCAATCAAGAGAGCAAGACATATCGCTTTAATGCCATACGTTCAGGATTAATCGAATATGATCAGAACAGGATTTCCATTTTGGAAGTCCTGTTTTTTTACTGTTTTTCTGTCTGGCAGACGATTGAAAAAGGAGTCATTTGGGGTTAGAATAAGAAAGAGAAAGTTTTGAAATCTAAAAAAGAATTGGAGAATCAATTATGAAAAAACCAGTTTTAGTAATTATGGCAGCAGGAATGGGAAGCCGTTATGGCGGACTTAAACAGATCGATCCAGTTGATAAAGAGGGACACATCATTATGGATTTTTCCCTGTTTGATGCAAAAAGAGCCGGATTTGAGAAGGTTATTTTTATTATAAAGAAAGAAAATGAAGACAGTTTCAGAGAAGCAGTAGGAAACCGTATGGCAAAATATATGGAGGTTTCTTATGTATTTCAGGATATCAACAATATTCCGGAAGGTTTTGAAGTTCCGGAAGGCAGAGTGAAACCGTGGGGAACCGGACATGCAGTCCTCAGCTGCATTGATGAGATCGACGGGCCATTTGCTGTTATCAATGCAGATGATTATTATGGAAAACATGCGTTTGAAGCAATTTATAATTATCTGTCTGAGCATGAGGATGATGATAAGTATCGTTATGCGATGGTCGGATATCTTCTGAAGAATACAGTAACAGACAATGGTCATGTGGCAAGAGGAATCTGTATGACCAATGAAGAGGGGGAACTGGTAAATATTACCGAAAGAACCCGCATTGAGAAGCGTGACGGTAAGATTGCATTTACTGAAAATGATGGAGAAACCTGGGAAAATTTACCAGAGGATACACTGGTTTCCATGAATATGTGGGGATTTACGAGAAGCATACTGGACGAGCTGAAAGCAGAATTTCCACAGTTCCTGAAGAAAGGACTTACTGAAAATCCGATGAAGTGTGAATATTTCCTGCCGGCAGTCGTAAGCAATCTTCTGGAGGCAGACCGCGCAACAGCAGCGGTTCTTCCGTCGGCAGATAAATGGTACGGCGTAACTTATAAAGAAGACAAACCGGTTGTCGTAGAAGCGATCCGCAATCTGAAAAAAGAAGGTCTTTATCCGGAAAATCTCTGGGAAGAGTAGAAATGTGTTAAAATTTAGTAAATAGTTCATTTGATTTACTAAAAAATACAAATAATTTAGTAAAAACACTTCCATATAGGCAGAATGTGTGCTATAGTGTGTAAAGAAAAGTAAATGATTCTAATTTCAGGAGGAAAAAATCATGGCAATTTTAGTAACAGGCGGAGCCGGATTTATCGGCAGTCACACATGTGTAGAGATGCTGAATGCAGGATATGAAGTTATTGTAGTAGATAATCTTTGCAATGCTTCTGAAGAAGCAATCAGACGTGTAGAGAAGATCACCGGTAAGAACGTTACATTTTATAAAGCAGATATCAGAGATAAAGAAGCACTGGATCAGATTTTTGACAAAGAAAGTGTAGAATGTGTCATTCATTTCGCAGGACTTAAAGCAGTCGGAGAATCTGTTGCAAAGCCACTTGAATATTATCAGAACAATATTGCAGGTACACTTACACTCTGTGATGTTATGCGTAACCATAATGTGAAGAACATCATCTTCAGTTCTTCAGCAACGGTATATGGTGATCCGGCATTTATCCCGATTACAGAAGAATGCCCGAAGGGAACCTGCACGAATCCTTATGGATGGACAAAATGGATGCTTGAGCAGATCCTGACAGACCTGCATAAGGCTGATCCGGAGTGGAATGTTGTTCTTCTTCGTTACTTCAACCCGATCGGCGCACATGAGAGCGGACTGATGGGAGAAGATCCGAAGGGTATCCCGAACAACCTGCTTCCATATATTGCACAGGTTGCGATCGGTAAGCTGGAATGCCTGGGTGTATTTGGTGATGATTATGATACACCGGACGGAACAGGTGTGAGAGACTACATTCATGTAGTTGACCTTGCAATTGGACACGTAAAGGCGCTGAAGAAGATCCAGGAAAAATCAGGCGTAAGCATTTACAATCTTGGAACCGGAGTAGGATATTCAGTACTGGATGTATTGCATGCATTTGAAAAAGCATGTGGAAAAGAGATCCCTTACCAGATCAAGCCAAGAAGAGCCGGAGATATCGCAACATGCTACTGTAATGCAGAAAAAGCAAAGAACGAGCTCGGATGGGTTGCAGAACGCGGAATCGACAAGATGTGTGAGGATTCATGGAGATGGCAGACAATGAATCCGAATGGATACGAAGCTTAAAAAAAGAAAGAAAAATGTGTCAGGGTGAACGTTGCCCTGGCACATTTTTTAGTTCCCTAATATCCGGAAAGGTGATATAATACAAATATCTATAGGTTTTAAGAGGGCTGAAAGATGAAAAAGGATATAAAGTTAAAGGGACAACTGAAATTGTATATGCAATGGCCGGGAATTATGATTCTTTTCCTTATCCTGATGAATATCTGGATCTTCAGGATGGATCGAAAGGCCGGGCTGCTTATGAGTGCGTTTGTGTTGGTTTATGCAGTCGTCATTGGCATTATGTATTTTTACAACAAGTCTCTGATTCTGGCAGACATGGTAGAGTTTGCAGCGCAGTACGGAATTGTCCAGAATACACTTCTGAAGGAACTTTCGATTCCGTATGCGATTTTACTGGATGATGGAAAAATCATCTGGACGAACACACAGTTCCGGGAAGTCCTTGGGACGACTATCCGGAAGGATACCTATCTGAGTAAATATATTCCGGAGTTGAACCGGGGCGTATTTCCAAAGGAAGACAATGAATCGGTAAGCCTGGAATTCAATTATCTTGACAGAGATTATCAGGCTGAGATCCAGTGCGTATCGGTCGAAGGTTTCAGTGAGACAGAGCAGCTTCTGGAGATACCGGAGGAAAAGGAATATTTTATTGCGATACATCTTCAGGATGTGACAGAGCTGAACCGGTATATCCGGGCGAATGAAGAGCAGCGGCTGGTGGCCGGACTGGTTTATATTGATAACTATGAAGAGGTCATGGAAAGTGTCGAGGAAGTAAGGCAGTCTCTTCTGGTGGCATTGATCGACCGTAAGATCAACCAGTATATTGCGGATTTTTCCGGTATTGTGAAGAAGCTTGAGAAAGACAAATATTTTGTTGTAATTAAAAAAGAAAGCTTCAATCGAATGGAAAAAGACCGTTTTTCTTTACTTGATGAGGTAAAAGGAGTCAGTATCGGCAATCAGATTCCGGTTACACTAAGTATTGGGCTTGGACTCAGTACAGATACCTATGCTGCAGGATATAATTATGCCCGTATAGCGATCGATCTTGCACTTGCAAGAGGCGGAGATCAGGTAGTTGTGAAGAATAACAAGGGAATCAGCTATTATGGCGGAAAGCGTGAGCAGACTTCTAAGAATACCCGGGTAAAAGCAAGAGTAAAAGCAGAAGCACTCCGGGAGTTTATCACCGGAAAAGAGCGTGTGATCGTAATGGGACATAAGATGGCAGATGTGGATTCATTTGGTGCGGCAATCGGTATTTACCGGGCAGCAAGTGCGATGGAAAAGAAAGTCAATATTGTCCTGAACGATATTTCTATGACACTCAGACCGCTTTATGAAGCATTTACTGATGATCCGAAGTATCCGGATGATCTGTTTGTGACTTCCCATGAGGCGGAGGAACTGGCAGATGACAATACAATGGTAGTTGTTGTTGATACCAATAAGCCAAAGATGACAGAATGTGAACGCCTGCTTCGTCTGACGAAGACGATTGCAGTTCTGGATCACCACAGACAGAGTGATGAAGTGATTGAGAATGCGGTTCTGTCGTATATTGAGCCATATGCTTCTTCGGCGTGTGAGATGGTAGCAGAGGTTCTTCAGTATATCGGCGATGATCTGCGTTTGAATTCCATGGAAGCGAACAGTATGTATGCAGGTATTCTGGTTGATACCAACAATTTCATGTCCAGAACAGGAGTCCGGACCTTTGAGGCAGCTGCGTACCTGAGAAGATGTGGCGCAGATGTTACTTATGTAAGAAAACTCCTCCGTGATGATATGGCATCTTACCGGGCAAAAGCTGCAGTAATCAGCAGTGCTGAGGTATATCGGGATGTATTTGCGATCGCGCGAGGCGAACATCTGGGAATTGAAAGTCCCACTATTATCGGAGCACAGGCGTCAAATGAGCTTCTCAATATTGAGGAGATCAAGGCTTCTTTTGTACTGACTGAATATAATGGTAAGATTTACATCAGTGCACGTTCCATTGATGAGATCAATGTACAGATCATTATGGAGCGGCTCGGCGGAGGCGGTCATATCAACACTGCCGGTGCCCAGTTCCCATATTCCGATATGGAAAGAGCGATTGAAACTCTGAAAAAGACAATCGATATTATGATAGAAGAAGGAGATATTTAAGATGAAAGTTATTTTATTGGAAGATGTAAAATCCCTTGGAAAAAAAGGCGAGGTTGTAAATGTAAGTGACGGATATGCAAGAAACTTCATTTTCAAAAAAAACCTTGGACTGGAAGCAAATGGAAAGAATTTAAATGACTTAAAGCTTCAGAAACAGAATGAAGAAAAGGTTGCACAGGAGCATCTGGAAGCAGCGCAGGAACTTGCAAAAAAATTAGAGGCAGCAAAAGTAGAACTCAAGATCAAGACCGGGGAAGGTGGAAGAACATTCGGTTCTGTGTCTTCAAAGGAAATTGCAATTGCAGTAAAAGAACAGCTTGGATATGATCTTGATAAGAAAAAGATCCAGATCAAAGAAGCGATCCGTACACCTGGAATGCATCTTGTACCGGTCAAACTTCACCAGAAAGTGACTGCTGAATTAAAAGTGCACGTTGGGGAAGCTTAGGAGGATCTGAGACATGGATGAAGCACTCATTAAGAGAGTACCGCCACACAGCATAGAGGCAGAGCAGTCTGTTGTCGGAGCGATGCTGATGGACCGGGATGCGATTACAGTAGCTGCCGAGATCATTTGTGGAGACGACTTTTATCAAAAGGCATATGGTGTAATTTTCGATTCAGTGGTAGAACTTTTTAATGAGGGAAAACCCGTTGACCTGATTACACTGCAGAACCGTCTGCGTGAAAAAGCTGTTCCGGAAGAGATCAGTAGTCTTGAATTTGTCCGGGATCTGGTAACAGCAGTTCCAACCTCGGCAAATGTAAAGTATTATGCTGAGATCGTCTCTGAAAAAGCAACGTTGAGGCATCTGATCAAGATGAATGAAGCGATTGCGGATGAATGTTATCAGGGACAGGAGCCGCTGGAGGCGATCCTTGAAAGGACAGAGAAGCAGGTTTTTGAGCTGGTGCAAAACCGCGGAGGAAACGGTGAATACGTGCCGATCAAGCAGGTAGTGTTAAATGCCCTTGAGAAAATTGAGAAAGCATCTAAGAGTAAGGGAACTGTTACAGGAATTCCGACTGGATTTATTGACCTGGATTACAAGACATCCGGTCTGCAGCCCTCCGATCTGATCCTGGTCGCAGCCCGTCCTTCTATGGGTAAGACGGCGTTTGTACTGAACATTGCACAGCATGTGGCGTTTAAACAGAACCGTACAGTTGCCATATTCAGTCTGGAAATGTCAAAGGAACAGCTGGTAAACCGTCTGTTCTCGCTGGAATCCTATGTAGATGCACAGCTTTTAAGAACCGGTAATCTGAAGGATTCTGACTGGGAAAAGCTGATCGAAGGTGCCGGAACAATTGGAAGATCGAACCTGATCATTGATGATACACCGGGTATTTCGATTTCGGAAATGCGTTCCAAATGCAGAAAATATAAAATGGAATATAATCTTGATCTGATCATCATCGACTACCTGCAGTTGATGAGCGGAAGTGTTGGTGGACGTAATGAGTCCCGTCAACAGGAAATTTCCGATATTTCCCGTTCCTTAAAAGCGCTTGCCCGAGAATTAAGTGTGCCGGTCATTGCGCTGTCACAGCTGAGCCGTGCGGTTGAGCAGAGACCAGATCACAGACCGATGCTTTCTGATCTGCGTGAGTCCGGAGCAATCGAGCAGGATGCCGACGTGGTTATGTTCATTTATCGAGATGATTATTATAATAAGGATACGGAGCATGTCAATGAGGCAGAGATCATTATTGCCAAACAGAGAAACGGTCCGATTGGAACCGTAACGCTTACATGGCTTCCGCAGTACACGAAATTTGCCAATTCAGAACGAAAAGTTGTGGATGGGGAATGAGAAATTATGAAATGAAAAAGACAGGGAACAGAATCAAAACTGTTCGCTGTCTTTTGACTTTTATGTGGTTTCGCCAAATAATTTCCGCAGGTAATGTCCGGCGCCAGATTTTGAAGCTTCTTTCCGGAGCGCCTGCTGCTGACGAAGTAAATGATCAAGCTTCCGGTAACGGTCTTCTTCCAGGCGTTCTTTTGCCTGTAAAAGAAAATCCATTTCCTTTGTTACTTTTTCAGATACGGATTTGCCGAGAGATCCCTCCAGGATCTGGTTGTTTTCCAAAAGAATTTTTCGGAGAGACTCTTCGAGCAGAGGCTGATAAACAGAAAGAGAAAGGTTGTCTGCTGTATAAACAGAAAGAGCCGGATCCTGGGGGTCAGCAACTTCGTTTATCGAAGCGGCAGCCTTTGGTGCATCCGATTTTCTGGCCTTCAGAAGTGCTTTTGTGCGAAGCATGTCCGGAAGGAGCTGTTTGATCTCCTTCAGGAGTAGTCCCTGTTCTTTGAGTTCTTTGATACAGCTAAAAAGCTGTATATCTTCTTCCGTATAGTGCCGATGTCCCATCTCAGTGCGTCCGATCGGAAGATCAAGCTCTTCCTCCCAGTAGCGAAGAACATGTGATTCTACGCCAACGTGTTTGGCAGCTTCTGAGATCATGTAATGAACGTCGCCCATACGATAACCCCCTTATTAAAATAAGTATGTGATATAGATTGAGTACAAGTCTATTGTAGCATAAGAAGAAGAGATGGAAAGAAAAATCGTTCGACAAATGTTGCAGAGGGAAGAATGTCAGATAGGATGATGCTTACTGGATCTGTATTTGATTCAGACGTATACATAAAAAGAGACGATCTTCAGATGAAAACCGTCTCTTTCTTACTGTCTTATTCAATCTACGTGTTCTGATTACTCAGCGCTGATTGCTCCTGTAGGACATGCTGATTCGCAAGCGCCACAGTCAACACATGCAGAAGCATCGATCTGCATATGATCTGCACCCATAGAGATTGCTCCTACTGGACATTCGCTTTCGCAAGCTCCGCAGCTTACACATTCGTCTGAAATTACGTGTGCCATGATATGTATCCTCCTTATTATTATGAAAAAGTTAAAATCGATATGCCTTTCGCATAACTTTATTCTAATACAGAACTTGAAAATATACAAGAGGAATTTATGCTTAAAAATAGATACAATCGAGTTAGAAATGTCAAACTAATAGCGCGAAATGGGCATTTCTTTGGTTAGAAATATAAAACCAAAAGGTTAGTAATATAAAACTTACAAATGAAAACAAAAAGAATTTATGAAATCTTAAGAAATTTTTCTACCTTTCCAGGGCGATTTGGTGTATAGTGGGTACTGTATCATTTTATAACCAATAATGAAACTGATTTTAAGATAGAGAAAGTGGAGTGGATTTATGAAAAAACGGTGGAGTATACTTTCGGCTGTACTTTGTGTGGCACTTTTGACTGGTGGATGTGGAACTGGAAGCAAGAATGATGCAGGTACAGGAAAAGAGCAGACATTCAGCCATGAGACAAGGGAAGAGAATGAGCATCAGAGTAACCTGGATGTTTTACAGCCATCTGCATATGGCAATGTGCAGGGACTGAATCTGGAGAAAGGAAGCTCGATTTCTATTATAGGAAGAGGAAGTTCTTCCGCATACTGGAAAGCTGTTCAGGAAGGTGCAAAGCAGGCGGTAGCGGATATTAATACAAACCTGGGATATAAAGGGAATGATAAAGTAAAGCTTGTTTATTCTGCGCCGGAGACAGAGAATGATGTAGATGATCAGGTAAATATTCTGGATGAGGAGCTTGCACGGTATCCGGTTGCGGTCGGGATCGCAGCAGTTGATTCAGGGGCATGTGAGGTTCAGTTTGATCTTGCTGCAGAGAATGGGATCCCGATCGTAGCATTTGATTCCGGGACCGATTATCAGAATATTGTATCCATGATTGATACAGATAATACAACTGCCGCTGCAACAGCAGCAAGTAAGCTGTGCAACAGTATCGGTGAGAGTGGTCAGATCCTTGTAATCGCACATGACTCCAAGTCTACTTCTTCTGAAGAAAGAGAGCAGGGATTTGTACAGGAAGTGGAAAAGAATGATCCGAATGTAACGGTTGCAGAGATCTGGCATCTGGATGATCTGGATGCGATCTCGAAAGAGATCAATGCAGATTCATCTGAAAAGAATTCCCAGGAGACTGCAGATAATGTGCAAAAAGCAGAGGAAGAGAACGCAGATAGCCGGGATACCCAGACGGCACAGCAGGATGCAATCAAGTATCTTCTTGAAAAGTATCCGGATGTAAAAGGAATTTTTGCAACCAATGAAACAGTAGCAGACCTTGTGGTGAATGTTCTGGACTCTATGGACAAAATAACGGGGGAAGACCGAATCAAGGTAGTGAGCTTTGACGGCGGGGAGGATCAGATGAAGCTTCTGGAAGATGGGAAGATTGATGGACTGATCGTTCAGAACCCATACGGAATCGGCTATGCAACGGTTGTTGCCTGCGCAAGAGCAGTGCTTGGTCAGGGAAATGAAGCAATGGTAAGTACCGGATATACCTGGGTTACAAAAGATAATATGAATAAAGATTCGATTAAGAAGATGCTTTATTAGTAAGAAGAAATGTCTGAAATCTGTGGAAAATGGGTTTCAGACATTTTTATATAAAAACGGTTGTGAGTGACATATTATTTATGCCGGCTACAACCGTTTCTTTTTGCTATTTTTTCGTCAGTGGAAGGGAGAAGATAAATTCTGTTCCAACTCCCTCGGTACTGATCACATTGATATTTTCATTGTGTGCCTGAATAATTTCTTTTACGATCGAAAGCCCAAGTCCGGTTCCTTTTTTGTCTTTTCCGCGGGAGAGATCGCTTTTGTAAAAACGTTCCCATATTTTGTTGATACTTGATTTCGGAATGCCAATTCCATAATCTTTGACGGAAGTATATACTTTGTCACCGCGCGGTGTGGTTTCAATCGTGATCGTAGACTCCGGATTACTGAATTTGATCGCGTTGTCCAGCAGATTGTATAGAACCTGTTGGATTTTGTGCCGGTCAGCATGTACATACAGGGTACGAGTTGCCAGAAGAAGTTCGATAGAAATTTTTTTGGCAGTGCAGGTACCTTCGAAAGAAGCTGCTGTGTTACGGATCACTTCGTGAATATCAAAATCTGTTTTATTAAGAAGAAGATCCTTCGTATCAAATTCATTCAATGTCAGCAGATCGCGTGTAAGGTCAGTAAGACGTTCTGTTTCAAATAAGATGATATTTAAGTATTTGCCCTGCATTTCAGGTGGAATCGTGCCATCCGCCATGGCTTCAACATAGCCCTTGATGGAAGTCAGAGGAGAACGGAAATCATGGGATACATTTGCCACAAATTTCTTCTGGTAATCCTCCATATCTTTCAGTTGGGAAGACATGTAGTTGAGAGATGCGGAAAGATATCCTATCTCATCCTGCGTATTAACCGGGATGACAACATCCAGATTGCCGGAAGCATACTGCTTTGCTGCATTCGTAATCTTGACGAGCGGGCGGTAGATCAGAAAATGTACACCCAGCAAAATAATGAATGAGAGCACATAAATGATCAGAATCACGATATACGTGTTACGCATCAGAACAGAATGTGCGTCTGTGATCTGCGAGTAAGGCTTATGTACAAGTAGATATCCGTGAGTTGAAAAATTCTCTGTGACCGGAGCAATCACGGTGATCATTTCTGAGTTGAAGTACCCGTGATAATCACCGGTCAGATAAGTGGAGCCGCCGGATTCGGCAGGATCAAAATTTTCAATTCGGGAAGGGGCATACGATACATCGCCGGATTTGGCAGATGCAAGCAAAGATCCCTCATTATCAACAAACCAGATATCTGAATTCAGATAATCGCTCATACCATTGAGCTGTGTATAAACATCTGCCAGAGTAATGGTTTCGGAAAAATAGTCCGGCAGATAATTGGATGCAAGCAGATTCGCCGACTGATACATATTGCCGGAAATGCTGCTTTCCAGATAGTGGGTTGTCAGTGTGGATGACAGGGATGCCACTGTAAAAATACTTAAAAATCCGAGAATAATATATAAGAGGATAAATTTAAGGTAAAGAGTACTTTTCATTACTTCACCTCAAATTTGTAACCGATTCCCCAGACGGTACTAAGTCCCCAGGAAGGATGATCCTTGATCTTCTCGCGCAGACGCTTAATATGAACATCAACGGTACGGGTGTCGCCGACATACTCATAGCCCCAGATCTGGTCAAGGAGCTGCTCGCGTGTGAATACCTGGTTTGGTGAAGAGGCGAGGAAATACAAAAGTTCCAGTTCTTTTGGCGGCATATCTACATTCTTACCATCAACGGTTACTGCGTAATTGGTAAGATTGATCTCGATTCCCGGATAGTCAACAACCTTTCCGCGGCTGGCGGCAGGAGTTTCTGGTTTGGCAGGCTGATAGCGTCTGAGTACCGCTTTTACTCTTGCGACAAGCTCCTTGGAATCGAATGGTTTTAAGACGTAATCATCAGCACCAAGCTCCAGACCGAGCACCTTGTCAAATACTTCTCCTTTTGCGGAAAGCATAATGATTGGGGTATTGTGCTTACTGCGGATCTCGCGACAGACCTGATAGCCATCGATGCCCGGAAGCATCAGGTCGAGCAGCATCAGGTTTGGCTGATAGGATTCAAATGCGGTAAGAGCTTCTTCCCCGTCGTGTACGATCATCGTATCGAAGCATTCCTTTGTAAGGTAGAGAGAAATCAATTCTGCAATATTCTCGTCGTCATCTACAATTAAGATTTTCTGTTTAGTCACCATGATAGTTCCCCCAATGATTATTTGAATTCTACGATAGTTACACCGGCATCGCCCTCCCCGAAAGCTCCCAGCCGGAAGGATTTGATGTGTTTCTGGCGGCGCAGATACTGATGGATTCCGTTTCTGAGTGCGCCGGTTCCTTTCCCGTGTACAATTCGTACCGGACTTAAGTGTGCGATATAGGCATCATCCAGATATTTGTCAAGTTCGGCAACTGCTTCATCGACTGTCTTGCCGAGAAGATTGATCTCCGGACTGACATGCATGGATTTGCCCATCTTCATCTTGCCACTGCTGGTTCTGCGCATTTGTTTTGCAGTAACCGTAAGCGGTTCTTCGATCAGTTCGAGATCGGAAATATTGACCTGTGACCGGAGAATACCCATCTGGACAAACAGGTTGCCTTTGGCATCCGGTAGTGAATTTACCGTTCCGGTCAGATTCATGCTCAGTACTTTTACAGAATCGCCCAGATGGAAATCGCTTGCCTTGTAAGCTTTGGAAGGTTTTTTCTTTTCCAGACGGTTTTTATTTTCAGTTTTGGAAAGCTGCTTACGGATCCGTTCTCTTTCTTTTTCCATCTCGGAAGCAGAAATACTGGCTTTGCCGAATTTGCGGAAGTTCTTCATCGTCTCATCTGCAAAATCTTTGGCTTCCTGAACAATGTCGGTCGCTCTGGCATTTGCCTCACGAATGATCCGGTCGCGCTGTGTATCCAGCTTTTCCTGTTGGTGCTTGAGTTCGGACTTGAGACGTTCCATCTCGCGGCGGTAAGAAGCAATCTCATCCCGCTCTTTCTCGATGGTCTTGCGGCTCTGTTCCAGATCAGTAAGGAGATCTTCAAAAGATTCATCCTCCTCGGTCAGATGCGTTTTGGCATCCTGGATGATATAATCCGGAAGGCCGAGTTTTTCGGAAATCGCGAAAGCATTACTTTTTCCAGGAATACCGATCAGAAGATGGTAAGTCGGGCTCAATGTCTCCACGTCAAATTCACAGCAGGCATTTTCTACTCCCGGAGTAGAAAGAGCAAATACCTTCAGTTCGCTGTAGTGTGTCGTTGCCATAGTGCGGATTCCACGGTTATGCAGATGTGACAGAATGGCGATAGCGAGTGCAGCACCCTCAGTCGGATCGGTTCCCGCACCAAGTTCATCGAAAAGGACTAATGAATTCTCATCCACATGATTTAGGAAAGAAACCACATTTGTCATGTGAGAAGAGAAGGTACTTAAAGACTGTTCAATACTCTGTTCGTCACCAATATCAGCATAAACCTGGTTAAATACAGCAAGTTCTGAACGGTCAAGTGCAGGAATGTGCAGACCTGCCTGGCCCATCAGGGTAAAAAGTCCCACAGTTTTGAGGGAAACGGTCTTACCACCTGTGTTCGGACCGGTTATGACGAGAAGATCAAAGGTATCTCCAAGTGTCAGACTGATCGGAACAACTTTTTTACGGTCCAGAAGAGGGTGTCTTCCCTCACGGATCCGGATCCGGCCTTCGGTGTTAAAGACTGGGCGGCTGGCGTTCATATCCAGTGCCAGTGCACCTTTTGCAAAAATAAAATCCAGTTCTACAAGTGCTTTGTAGTTCAGACGGATTTCTTCAATATATTCAGCTGCATTCACACTGAGGCGGGCAAGGATCACCTGGATTTCTTCCTGCTCCTGGGCATATAATTCTTTCAGATCATTGTTCAGTTTGACAACGGCCATCGGCTCAATGAAAAGTGTGGAGCCGGTTGCTGACTGGTCATGGATCAGACCATTTACCTGGCTGCGGTACTCGGCTTTTACCGGGAGACAGTAACGATCGCCACGCATGGTAATAATGGCATCCTGGAGATAGGTGCGCATGGAACCGTTCAAAAGTCCGGTCATGGTAGAATGGATCTTGTCATTCATGCCGTTAATACTGCGGCGGATCTGCTTTAATTTGCTGCTGGCATCATCGCTGATCTCATCTTCACCAAGAATACAGCGATCAATTTCGGCAGAAAGTGGTGTAAGCGGCGCAAGCTGTTCAAAATATACATCCAGACAATCTGCCTGATCGTCTGCATTTTCATGACGGCCGTAGGATTTGATCCGGGCGGTTGTCTGAAGAAGCTTGCCGATCCGGAGGAGTTCCGGTGCGCTTAAGGCACTTCCGATCTCCAGGCGCTTAAGAGAGTCGGAGACAGCATAGCAGCCGCTGAAAGAAGGAATTCCCTTCTTTACAATGCGGGTAAATGCTGCGGCAGTCTGTTCCTGTGCAGTGATGATTTTGTTAAGGTCGGTCATCGGCTTGATCCGTCGGCAGAATGAAGCTCCGCCAGGGGAAGAAGCGTGATCGGTCAGCATCTCTATAATTTTTGGAAATTCCAATTTTGTTAAAGATTTTTGATTCATAATACATTTATACCTCATATTTTGTCTGGTTCTATTCTAACTTATTTACCGTCTAAATGAAAGTGGAAAGGTGAAATTTCGTTGAACATTTGCGGGGAATCATGTATACTAAAACCAGGTGTGGCTGAAAGCACTCCGGAGGCCTAAGGAGAAGCACAATGTCTGATAATCGGGAGAATAAGCATAACGAAGAACCGCACGATAGTGAGGAAGAAAAATATTCGTTTTTGCAGGAAACAGTAAAAGATGAACAACGAAGTAAAAAAGGAATCATGGGAAATCTGTGCAGGCTTGCAGGAAGAGGACTGATTTTTGGACTTGCAGCAGGCCTTGCGTTTTATGCCCTTCGCCCATGGGCGATGACACATCTGGGCGGAGAGAAGGTAACGATTCCGCTAGATCAGGAGGAAACTCCGATTGAGAATGAGACGGATACCAAGGATCAGGAAGCACAGGAGGAAGAGATTCAGTATCCGGATCTGACTGTCGAAGATTATCAGGAGATGAACCATGCATTATACCAGGTGGCATTGTCAGCAGGAAAAAGTGTGGTTGAGATCTATGCCGTGCACCGGGATGAAGGCTGGGAGAATGCAGGGGAGCAGGCTGTATCGGGAGTTATTTTCTGGGATAATGGAGCAGATCTTTTGATTGCGGCACCGGCAAGAATTGTAAAAGATGCAGAAGCACTGAAAGCCACATTTTCAGACAATACTACATATAACGCAACTTTGAAAAAGCAGGACCGGAATCTTGGACTTGCGATCATTGCGATCAAGAGATCAGATCTGTCGGATAGTACGAGGAACCAGATCCAGACGGCGATGCTTGGTAATTCTAATGCAGTGAACCGTGGGGACGGCGTGATCGTTCTTGGTGAGCAGTTTGGATATGCAGGTGGTGTCGGATATGGGATCATCAGTTCCACCAGAAATTACCGGACAGTGGCGGACGGGCAGTACCGGCTGCTTGATACAGATATTGCAGGAAGTGAAAAAGGGAGCGGAATTCTGTTTAACACGGCGGGTGAAGTGATTGGAATCTGTGACCAGTCAGAACTGCAGAGAGACGGAAATCTTGTAAGTGCTTATGCGATTTCGGATATCAAGGAAGAGATCGAACTTCTGGCAAATGGACAGGGAGTTCCGTATATTGGCGTTCACGGAGTTGTAGTGACGGAGAAGCTTGCCGGTGAACAGGGAATCCCGAAAGGCATTTATGTCAGGGAAGTAGAGGCTGATTCGCCTGCGATGCAGGCGGGGATCCAGAATGGTGATGTGATCACAGAGATTAACAAGACAGATATCACCGGTATAGCAGGATTTCATAAACAGATCGCAGAAGCCGGAACCGGTACACAGATCAGGATCAAAGGGCAGAGGCGTGGCGCAGATGGTTATGTCGATGTAACATTTGATGTGACAGTTGGAAGTAAAGAATAGATTTGCAGATAAAAAGCAACCATAAATTTAAAATATAGAGCAGGAAGAGGAATGACATGAGATATATTGAGACATTACACGAAGGCGAGACAATCAGAAATACGTATCTTTGCAAAGGGAAAAGAAGTGCGGAGACAAGGAACGGAAAACCATATGACAACCTGATCCTTCAGGACAAGACAGGAACTTTAGATGGAAAAATCTGGGATCCGAATTCAAATGGAATTGCAGATTACAGCGAAAAAGATTTTATTGAAGTTTACGGGGAGATCATCAGCTATAACGGCAATCTTCAGATGAACATCAAGCAGCTCCGTGTAGCAGACGAGGGAGAATACGATCCGGCGGATTATATGCCGACCAGCGAGAAAAGTGTGGATGGAATGTATGAAGAACTGATGCGTTATGGAAAGCAGGTGAAAAACCCGTATCTGCAGCAGGTGATCCGGTATTATTTTGTGAATGATGAACAGTTTATCAAGAGCTTCAAGGCACATTCTGCAGCAAAGAGTGTACATCATGGATTTGCCGGAGGACTTCTGGAGCACACATTAAGCGTAGTGAAATTCTGTGAATATATGGCAGGGGCATATCCGATCCTGAATAAGGATCTTCTGTATACAGCGGCAATGTGTCATGATATCGGAAAGACACAGGAACTTTCCCTGTTCCCGGATAATGATTATACCGATGATGGGCAGCTACTCGGTCATATTGTGATCGGTGTGGAAATGCTGGATGATGCAATTCGTGAGATCCCGGATTTCCCAAAGAAGCTTGCCAGCGAATTAAAGCACTGTATCGTAGCGCATCACGGAGAACTCGAATACGGTTCGCCGAAGAAACCGGCGCTTGCTGAAGCAATGGCACTTAATTGTGCAGATAATGCTGATGCAAAGATGCAGACACTGACAGAGATTTTTAAGGCAAAAGATACAAAGGACTGGTTAGGTTATAACCGTCTGTTTGAATCTAACTTAAGAAAGACCAGTATCTAAGAGAAGTTCTGAAAGAAAGATGAGTATAAAAATGAAGAAAAATGACGTAGTGACGGTAGAAGTTACAGATATCGGAATCGGTGGTGAAGGAATCGGAAAGGTTGATGGATATACTCTGTTTATCAAGGATGCAGTCATTGGAGATACCGTTGAAGTAAAAGTAATGAAAGCAAAAAAGAACTACGGATATGCGAGATTAATGCGGATTGTAAAAGAATCCGCATTTCGTGTATCTGCACGCTGTCCGGAGGCAAGACGCTGTGGCGGATGCCAGATTCAGGAGATGGATTACCGGAAACAGCTGGAGTTTAAAAATACAAAAGTAAGAAATAACCTGATCCGTCTTGGCAGTGTGGAAGAAGAATTGCTGGATCAGATTATGGAGCCGATCGCAGGAATGGAGGAACCGTTCCGTTACCGGAATAAAGCACAGTTCCCGATCGGAGTGGATAAAGAAGGGAATCTGATTGCCGGATTCTATGCCGGAAGAACCCATCAGATCATCCCGGTTCCGAACAGGGACTGCGTACTTGGAGTACCGGAGAATAAAGTGATCCTGGATCAGATTCTGGACTACATGCGGGAAGAGAAGATTTCTGCATATGATGAGGAACGGCACAAAGGGCTGGTGCGCCATGTCCTGGTCCGGTATGGATTTACAACAAAAGAGATCATGGTTTGTCTGATCATTAACGGGGATAAGCTTCCCAGCAGTGAAAAATTGTTGGAAAAGCTGACAAAGATTCCGGGAATGACAAGTATTACTTATAATATCAATAAAGAAAAGACGAATGTGATCATGGGATCAAAGGTTTGTCCGCTCTGGGGACAGACGTATATCACCGATTATATCGGTAATGTCAAATACCAGATTTCACCGCTGTCTTTCTATCAGGTGAATCCGGTACAGACAGAGGTACTTTACGGAACCGCACTGGAATACGCCGGGCTTACTGGAAAAGAGACGGTTTGGGATGTGTATTGTGGTATCGGGACGATTTCCCTTTTCCTTGCGCAGAAAGCACAGAAAGTTTACGGCGTGGAAATCGTGCCGCAGGCAATTGAAGATGCAAAGCATAATGCTAAGATCAATGAGATTACAAACGCGGAGTTTTTTGTAGGAAAGGCAGAAGAAGTGCTGCCGGAGTATTATGCGGATTATGCAAAAGAGCATCCGGGAGAGCATGCGAGAGCGGATGTGATCGTAATCGATCCACCGAGAAAAGGATGTGAGAGAAGCGTACTGGATACGATGGTTCAGATGGAGCCAGAGAGGATCGTATATGTGAGCTGCGATTCAGCAACTTTGGCTCGGGATGTGAAGTATCTGCGGGAGAATGGGTATGAGATCAGGAAGGTGAAGGCGACTGATATGTTTCCGATGAGTGTGCACGTTGAGACGGTTGTTCTTTTGTCCCAACAAAAACCAGATGACACGATAGAGATCGACTTAGACCTGGACGAGCTGGATGCCACCAGTGCCGAGTTGAAAGCAACCTATCAGGAAATCAAAGATTATGTGCTGAAAGAATTTGGCTTGAAGGTTTCAAGTTTATATATTTCTCAGGTAAAACGCAAATGTGGAATTGAAGTGGGAGAAAACCATAATCTTCCAAAATCAGAAAATGCAAGAGTTCCACAATGCCCGAAAGAGAAAGAAGATGCTATCAAGGCTGCCCTGAAATATTTTGCGATGATTTAAGGACATCGCTGATTTCAAGGAGGAATAACACATGAAAAGCACATTTGGAAAAATGGGTGGAACCTACACACTTGGCGCAGACGGAATTTACTATTCGAATCTTGTCAGTACAGATGAAGAACCGCATTATGGGAAATATGGAATGATGCGGAAAACATATCTGAAAGAGCATCGTCCGGCAATGTATTCACTGTATATGCTGGAAGACAGACTGACAGAACATCTGAATACTGTGGACGATGAAGCACAGGAGAGAATGGATATTCTGATGAGTCAGATGATGGAGAAGCAGGGCATTACGGAAGAATTGAAAGCTCGTGACCAGATGGAATGGGTTAGAGCGGTAAATAATGCCCGGAATGCTGCAGAAGAGATTGTGTTGAAAGAATTAGTGTATATTTAAAGCGTGGAAAGCTCCTTCGGGAGCTTTTCAGTGTTTGTAAGAGTTTATATAAAATGGGCTAAGAAGGTGGTATGATCAAAATAACAGATTAAAATTTATATTAAGAAATGAATTTAAAATTTTTAATTATGAAATAAAACGTAAGATAATTTCAGAGGTGAGAATAATGGATAGAATTGCATTAGTAATCGGTAATTCTGATTATTCAAATGTAGGGAAATTGAATAATCCTAAGAATGATGCTGACGATATTGCTAGTATTTTGAATAAATTAAATTTTGATGTTACAAAAATAATGGATGCAAATTTAATAGATATTCAAAAATCTGTTAATGATTTTTTACAGGCATTAGATGAATATGCTGTAGGGGTATTTTTTTATGCAGGGCATGGTATGCAAATCGACGGTAAAAATTTTATCGTTCCTATTGATTTAAAGTTAAGTGATAAAAGCAAGACAATGGTCTCTTGTTATTGTTTAAATTCGCTGTTAGAAGGTGCATCTTCATATAAGGGAAAAACATTAATATGTATATTGGATGCATGTCGAGATAATCCTTTTGCTATGGGGAGGGGATTTTTAACAGGCTTTGCGCCATTTAATAATCCACCTAAAGGTACTATGATTGCTTATTCTACAAGCGCTGACTGTAGTGCATTTGATGGACAATGTAGTAATGGATTATATACACAAGTTTTAAAAGATGCTATGCTTATTCCAAATTTGAAAATTGAAGAAATGTTTAAATTTGTTAGAAATAAAGTGTCAGAAATATCAATTAGCCAATACGGAGAAGAACAGCTTTCATGGGAATATTCTTCGTTAGTGGGAGACTTTTATTTTTCTGTTACGCCACAACCAGTCAATGAACAGGTTACTGATGAGAAAATATATGAATTCATATGTGCTCGTCGAAAATCTTATGAGAATGCTTCGGATAATATTTATGATATTGAATGTTTGCCATATATAGATGCCTATAATAAATATCATATACCAATTATTAAAAATCATATATGTCTT
>NZ_JAQESL010000011.1:0-97274 GCF_027697525.1 Coprococcus sp. AM97-35
TATGACAAAAAGACAGATTGCATATCTGCCTCATAACGCAGTATAATGGTAACGAGATTTATGCAACCCGATACATGAAATCCCTATTTCTCTTTGGACTGAGGTGGATAGGATATTTTCGATTGTACCTGACAGGTGTCAGATACTTTTGTATGAGAAGCATGGTCTCTGTTTCATCACCGCCGTGTTTGAGATATGCCCTGCATATGTTTACTGCATTTGAAACGGATTTACTCTGCATCTGGAGCATAAACTGAATATACTCGCGGAAAGAAAGTTTGCGGTTCCTGGTAAAATCACTTTCCGGATTACGGCAGAACATGGAGTGAATTTCATCGAGTTCTGTGATGCAGTTGTCGAGTGTGGATTTTAAATTAGATAAGAAAAAATCAGCCATAATGAGCCTCCTTGAAATATGTTTATAATCAAGGCTTGCGCAACATATATTGGCTTACTTGTCAACTGTTTTTTGTAATATTTTTAAAGTTTTTAGGCATAAAAACAGTGGCTTTCTATGACAGAAAACCACTAAAATGATGCTTAACTGAATGGCATTGCTTTATAATCACTTTGAAAATGGTTGTTTTATGGCGGATAGTCAGACAGTTTTGGATATAAGAGATGATCTTGGAGCAACAATGAATGAATGCAGGGAAGTGACCGAAAAGTACCGCACAGGACGGAGTGCATATTTACGGATCGGACAGTTGTTTATGAGATTGTTTGCAGGACTATTATAGCAGAAAGAAGAGGTGTTCGATATGTGTACAGCAGCAACTTACAAAACAAAAGATTTTTATATGGGTAGAACGCTTGATTATGAATTTTCCTATGGGGAACAGATTACGATAACGCCAAGAAATTACGAATTTGATTTCCGGTTTGCCGGGAAGATAAAAAGCCATTATGCTTTGATCGGAATGGCATTTGTTGCAGGAGGTTATCCGCTTTATTATGATGCTGTTAATGAAAAAGGCCTTGGAATGGCAGGTCTTAATTTTGTCGGCAATGCGGCATATGAAGAGGCTTTGCCGGAAGATGAAACAGAAGTCAGCCAGGTGGCACAGTTCGAGTTCATCCCATGGATCCTTACACAGTGTGCTACTGTAGCAGAGACGAGAGAGAAGCTGGCAGCAATGAGACTGACAGGCACAGCATTCAGTGAACAGCTGCCGACAGCACAGCTTCACTGGATCATTGCAGACAAAGACGCCTGTATCGTTGTTGAGTCTATGAAGGATGGGCTGCATGTATATGATAATCCGGTAGGAGTGCTTACCAATAATCCACCATTCCTGGGTCAGATGTTTGCACTGAATAATTATGCCGGAGTATCCAGAAAACAGCCGGAGAGTACTTTTGCAGGAGTATTACAGCTTGATGCATATAGCAGAGGAATGGGTGGAATGGGAATACCTGGAGATCTTTCCAGCCAGTCAAGATTTGTGAAAGTTGCCTTTACAAAATTAAATTCGATCTCCGGTGAAGAAGAGGGTGAGAGTGTAAGCCAGTTCTTCCATATCTTAGGATCTGTAGACCAGCAGCGTGGATGTTGTGAGGTGACAGAAGGCAAATATGAGATCACGATATACACGTCCTGTTGTAATACAGCAAAAGGTATTTATTATTATACGACTTATGATAATCATCAGATCACAGCGGTTGACATGCATGCGGAAAATCTGGATTCAGATCAGCTGATCTGTTATCTGCTTCTGTCCAAGGGCGAAGTCAGATGGCAGAATAAATAATACGAAAATGCACGGAGAAAGCATATCGCAGAATAACAGGAGGAAAGACCATGAAAGAAGTTAAAACACCGAAAAAGCCACTGGCATATTATTATGGGATTGTGTTAATAGTGCTGATCGTATTTAATCTGGTTGTCACACCAATCCTTATGGAGCATCAGGTAAAGGAAACGGATTATGGAACTTTTATGAGCATGATCGAGAAGAAGAATATCGGTGAAGTAGAAGTTAAGGACAATCAGATCATCTTTACAGATAAAGATCAAAAAAATATTTATAAAACAGGTCTGATGAACGATCCGAACCTGACGGACAGGCTATATGAAGGTGGAGCAGTATTCGCAAAAGATATTGATAAGCAGATGTCACCGATCATCAGCTTCCTGCTGACCGGGGTTTTGCCATTGATCCTTTTTATCGCACTGGGAAATTATATGGCGAAGAAACTGATGGAGCATGCCGGAGGAAAAAATTCGATGGCTTTTGGAATGGGAAAAAGCAATGCGAAGATTTATGTGCAATCCAGTGAGGGAATCCGTTTTTCAGACGTTGCAGGAGAAGATGAGGCGAAAGAAAACCTTTCAGAGATCGTTGATTATCTTCACAATCCGAAGAAGTATACCGATGTAGGTGCGTCTATGCCAAAAGGTGTCCTTCTTGTAGGACCTCCGGGAACTGGTAAAACAATGCTTGCAAAAGCAGTTGCGGGTGAATCAAATGTACCATTTTTCTCAATGTCCGGATCAGAATTCGTAGAGATGTTTGTCGGTATGGGAGCTTCCAAGGTTCGAGATCTTTTCAGACAGGCAAAGGAAAAGGCACCATGTATCGTGTTTATTGATGAAATTGATGCCATTGGTAAAAAGCGTGACGGACAAATGGGCGGAAATGATGAGAGGGAGCAGACCTTAAATCAGCTTCTTACAGAGATGGATGGATTTGAAGGAAATAATGGTGTCATCATTCTTGCTGCAACGAACCGTCCGGAGTCGTTAGATCCGGCACTTACACGTCCGGGACGTTTTGACAGGCGTGTGCCGGTTGAACTGCCGGATCTTGCAGGCCGTGAAGCAATTTTAAAGGTTCATGCAAAGAAGATAAAAGCATCTGATGATGTTGACCTGCATACGATTGCACGTATGGCATCCGGTGCATCCGGTGCGGAGCTTGCCAATATTATAAATGAAGCAGCATTACGTGCTGTCCGTAGTGGAAGGACC
The DNA here is from genome assembly GCF_027697525.1 of Coprococcus sp. AM97-35. Taxonomy (NCBI): domain Bacteria; kingdom Bacillati; phylum Bacillota; class Clostridia; order Lachnospirales; family Lachnospiraceae; genus Coprococcus; species Coprococcus sp. AM97-35. The sequence continues at coordinate 2,972 of NZ_JAQESL010000011.1, forward strand.
GTTGTAAATGAATCTGATCTCGAAGAAAGTATAGAAGTGGTTATTGCAGGATATCAGAAGAAGAATGCGGTTCTTTCAGATCAGGAGAAGAAGGTTGTTGCATATCATGAGATAGGACACGCTCTGGTAGCTGCATTGCAGAGTCATTCAGCACCGGTCCAGAAGATTACGATCATCCCGCGTACCTCAGGTGCACTCGGCTACACTATGCAGGTTGAGCAGGGTGATAAATATCTGATGACGAAAAAAGAACTTGAGAATAAGATTGTTACATTTACAGGCGGACGTGCGGCAGAGGAGATCGTATTTGGTGAGATCACGACAGGAGCCTCCAATGATATCGAACAGGCAACAAAAATTGCAAGAGCGATGATCACCCGCTACGGCATGACAGATGAATTCGACATGGTGGCAATGGAAACCGTGACCAACCAGTATCTTGGCGGCGATACGTCTCTTTCCTGTTCCACAGATACCCAGAAGGAAATTGATGAAAAAGTCGTGCAGCTCGTAAAAGCAGAGCATGAAAAAGCAAGAAAAATCCTTTCCGAAAACAGGGAAAAACTGGACGAACTGGCTATGTACCTGTATGAGAAGGAAACAATTACAGGTGACGAATTTATGGATATTTTAGACAGAAAATAATGTAGTTAATTAGATAATCAATGTCATTTAGATAAGGTTTTTTATGATGAAAACAGTATATCATATGCGTTCATGCATTGAAAATACTGTTCAGTTAAGAAATGCTGTATTTTTTAGGTGCACTAATGCGTAGAAAGCAGGTGTATGATGAGTTCAAATCATTTTTTGTGTATGACAAAAAGACAGATTGCATATCTGCCTCATAACGCAGTATAATGGTAACGAGATTTATGCAACCCGATACATGAAATCCCTATTTCTCTTTGGACTGAGGTGGATAGGATATTTTCGATTGTACTTGACAGGTGTCAGATACTTTTGTATGAGAAGCATGGTCTCTGTTTCATCACCGCCGTGTTTGAGATATGCCCTGCATATGTTTACTGCGGTGGCGAAATTAATTTTATAGACGTGTTTGGTATTTTTAGATGTTTTTACCACAGCGTGAGAAGTCACTAATTCACAGAAATTATACAGAATCATACGAGCATTGATTTCCCCAATTAATACTAAATTGACTACTCCAGCATCACCTATTGATCATATCTTTATTAAAGGATTTATAAAAAATACATGTAGAGTGTCGCAACCAACAGAGTGTTCTGATCATTTAATTTTATGGGCTGAAGAAAAATAGTTAGTAGTTCTGAAAAATGGAATTATTTTTATCAAATTAATCAATACAGCCTGCTGGTTTGATCCAAAAAGTCCAATTTACAGCTTTGGGGCATTTATTTATCTGCTACTCATCATAATGTACTCATATTTTTATACAAATATTACTTTCAATGCGAGCGAAGTAGCACACAGCATTCAGAAAAGTGATGGAATTATCCCTGGAATAAGGTCTGGGCAAAATACAGTTGCATATTTAAAAAGACAGATGAAATCACTGATCTTTATCGGAGCAATCTGTATGTCCATCATTGCTATGGTTCCTATTTTTATCAGTGCACATTATGGATTATCCCGGCTGTCGTTTCTTGGTACATCAGTAATCATTACTGTGAGTGTAATTACTGATACAAAAAATCAAGTACTTAGTCAGCGACGCAGTAAAAAATATATAGCAAAGGCGGTGTAAAAATGTTTAAGAAAAAAGAAAAAAAAGATACAGCATCCGTGTTTTTCTATCCGTCATTAAAGAACACTATCGTCGATACTTTTTTTATTTTATTCATTGCGGCTATAGGAACTGCCACTTATTTTGGAATCGATATGATCATGAGTAAAATAATTTCGTTTATTTGAAAAAAGGCTGGGGAACCAGCCTTTTCCTATTTTTTACAAATTATTTCATATTGCTCATAGCTAAGGAGGTTTATTAATTGGAATATGCTAAGAAAAATACAGAGGATCCAAAACTTCTTTTATCAGTAAAAGAAGCCTGCAAGTTAACAGGAGTGTCCGAAAAAACAATGCGTTCTTTAGCTTATGAGCAAAAAATGATGGTGCGAATAGGAAAAAGAACTTTAATTCACAAAAAAAATTAGAAAAATGGATTGACCATCAAGTGCGGCATTGAGTATTTTATCCTATAGTACCCAAAAAGAGCTTCTTGAAAAGCTCATTAAAATTTGATACTATTAAACGGATGAAGTACCTGTCCATGGGTCAAGGAAAGACAGGTGATCGTCATGGGAAAAGATCTAACAGGCAAAGAATTAGGAAAAGGGTTTACCCAACGAAAAGATGGGCGTTATCAAACACGTATATCCCTTGGAGGAGGAAAGAAACCGATATGCCTATATGGTCATACTTTAAAAGAAGTTAAAAAGAAAAGGGAAAAATTATTAGAAAAAACAAAATACGGATTAGATATAGACACACACAAAATAACTCTAAATCAGTGGTTTGAAAAATGGATGGAACTCTATATCGTAAATAGGATAAAAAAAAACAACAATTCGAAATTATATCGATTCGTATAATCGGTGTATAAAATATATAGGCTATATGAAATTAGCAGATATTCAAATCACGCATGTTCAAAATATGGTTATTGAACTAGCTAACAAAGGCTATAAAAAATCCACTATCCGTTCTACTGTTTCTGTCGTATCCAGCTGTCTTGAAAGAGCTGTAATCGGAAAAATGCTTTTATTCAATCCATGCAGAGGGATTGTTTATCCGGAAATAACGAATAAAAACTTCAAACCGGTCAAAATGGCAGGACAGAATTTGAAACGCATGACAAATGACGAAATCATAAGGTTTTTTGATGTAGCAAGAGATACTCGATATTACGAATTATATATACTGCTTCTTTTTACAAGAATGCGGATTGGAGAGGCGTGTGCATTGGAATGGAAAGATGTTGACTTTCAAAACAACTATCTCCATGTGTATAAAACAATCAATATTGTCCCTGTTTATTACGATGACAACGGGAACAAACTAGATAGACCTTATTACATCAAGCAAATTACATCTCCAAAAAGAACCGCAAGTATAAGAAAAATCCCACTATTCAAGGCTGCAGTTGATGCGTTATATAGTTGGCACGAAAAACAGCTTGCTGACAAAAGAAAGTACAAAAAAAGTGGGGGATTAAAAATTTGTTATTAAATGATTATCCTCAATTGATTTTTACGACACAAGAGGGAAATTGTTTTATGCCGACACAGGCAGAAAAAGAGTGCCGACGGATAACTTCCATAATGAATAATCATGAAAAACAACAGGCACTAACAGAAAATAGGGAATATCATATTTCCAATATTCATCCTCATTTATTCCGCCATACGTTTATTACATTGTGTTATGAATCTCATATGGATCCAGCGTCTATAATGCTTATTTCCGGACATAATGATATTGATATGATGAAACATTATACACATCCGGACTCCGTATTTATTAACAGCGAGTTTAATAAATATACAGATTATATGCATAATTATTCATTCCGTTCAAATGCAACAATTGATCAGGATTTACAAATTTGGTCAAAAGATGGTCAAATTAGCATACCACAAACGCTGAAACCCTTATAAAATAAGGAGATTTTGATATGAGTAATGAATTAACACCGATGATGAAGCAATATATGCAGACAAAAGAGGAATACAAGGATTGTATCCTTTTTTACCGCTTAGGAGATTTTTATGAAATGTTTTTCGACGATGCTCTCACAGCATCAAAAGAGCTGGAAATTACTCTGACTGGAAAGAATTGCGGACTGGAAGAACGGGCACCGATGTGCGGAATCCCGTACCATGCAGTTGACAGTTATCTGAACCGTCTGGTATCAAAAGGCTATAAGGTAGCAATCTGTGAGCAGGTAGAAGATCCGAAAACAGCAAAAGGAATTGTAAAACGGGAAGTTATCCGTGTAGTAACACCTGGAACCAACCTGGATACTCAGGGACTGGATGAAACAAAGAACAATTACATTATGTGTATTGTCTATATGGCAGACCGGTACGGACTTTCGGTTGCGGATGTTACAACTGGGGAATATCTGGTAACAGAACTGGATTCCCAGACAAAACTGATGGATGAGCTTTACAAATTTATGCCGTCTGAGATTGTCTGCAATGAAGCATTTTACATGAGTGGACTGGATTTGGATGATCTGAAAAACCGTCTGCATATGGCAATTTATTCACTGGAAGCATGGTATTTTGATGATGCACTCTGCCGGGAAACTTTGCAGGAACATTTTAAAGTGGCTTCTCTTGAAGGGATTGGACTTTCGGATTGTGAATGTGGGATGATCGCGTCCGGTGCGCTTTTAAAGTATCTGGAAGAGACGCAGAAGAATTCCCTGTCTCATATGAGCCGTCTGACACGTTATGCAACGGGTAATTATATGGTTCTGGACAGTGCTACAAGGCGTAATCTGGAGTTGGTTGAGACTTTGCGTGAAAAGCAGAAAAGAGGATCCCTTCTGTGGGTACTGGATAAGACAAAGACGGCAATGGGGGCGAGAACCCTTCGGAAATATGTAGAACAGCCGTTGATCGACAAGGAATCCATTGTCAAAAGGCTGGATGCAGTTGCGGAATTGAAGGACAATGCTATTTGCAGAGAAGAAATCCGGGAATATTTGAATCCGGTGTACGATCTGGAGCGTCTGGTCGGGAAAATCACCTATCAGTCAGCAAATCCAAGAGACTTGATTGCATTTCAGAGTTCCCTTTCCATGCTCCCGTCGGTTAAATGCATATTAAAGGATATGGAGAGTGACCTTTTAAAAGAAATTTATGAAGAACTGGATCCGCTGGAAGAACTTTGTGATCTGGTTGGACGGGCGATTCAGGAAGAACCGCCGCTTGCCATGAAAGAAGGCGGAATCATCAAAGACGGTTATAATGAAGAAGTGGATCGTCTTCGAAAAGCAAAATCCGAAGGAAAGAACTGGCTTGCTGATCTGGAGACCAAGGAACGGGAAAAGACCGGGATTAAAAACCTGCGGATCCGTTATAATAAAGTATTCGGTTATTATCTGGAAGTTACCAATTCGTTCAAAGATCTGGTTCCGGATTATTATACAAGAAAGCAGACCCTTGCCAATGCGGAGCGTTATATCATTCCAGAACTGAAAGAGCTGGAAGATACGATTCTGGGAGCAGAGGATAAACTCTGTGCACTGGAATATGAGCTTTACTGTGAGGTGAGAAATACTATCGCAGCAGAGTTAACCAGGATACAGAGAACAGCAAAGGCAGTTGCAAAGCTGGATGTGATAGCTTCTCTTGCACTGGTTGCCGAGCGCAACAACTATGTACGGCCAAAGATCAATGAAAAGGGCGTGATCGACATTCGTGATGGGCGACATCCGGTGGTGGAAAAGATGATCCCGAATGATATGTTTATTGCCAACGATACTTATCTGGATGATAAAAAACAGCGCATTTCCATCATTACCGGACCAAACATGGCTGGAAAATCCACCTATATGCGTCAGGCTGCGCTGATCGTACTGATGGCACAGCTGGGATCCTTTGTGCCGGCGTCTTCAGCAAATATTGGACTTGTGGACCGCATTTTTACCCGTGTGGGAGCGTCAGATGACCTGGCAAGCGGACAGAGCACCTTCATGGTGGAGATGAACGAAGTGGCAAATATTCTGCGAAATGCGACAAGCAAGAGCCTTCTGATCTTGGATGAGATTGGAAGAGGAACCAGTACCTTTGATGGATTGAGTATTGCTTGGGCGGTTGTCGAGTATATCAGCAACAGCAAGCTTCTTGGGGCAAAGACCTTATTTGCAACCCACTATCATGAGCTTACCGAGCTGGAAGGCAAGATTAGCAATGTCAACAACTATTGTATTGCGGTCAAGGAAAAAGGTGATGATATCGTATTCCTGCGTAAGATCGTAAAGGGTGGAGCAGACAAGAGTTATGGTATCCAGGTCGCAAAGCTTGCAGGAGTGCCGGATCCTGTCATTAACCGCGCCAAAGAGATCGTAGAAGAGCTGGTGACAGCGGATATTACCGGAAAAGTAAAGGATATTGCGGTACAGGGAAGTGAGACGAAGAAAAAAACGCAGAAGAAGCTGGATGAGGTGGATCTGACACAGTTTTCTCTGTTTGATACCGTAAAAGATGATGATGTGTTAAATGAGTTAAAGGAACTGGATATCAGCCATATGACGCCAATGGATGCCATGAACAAACTGTATCAGTTGCAGAATAAGCTGCGGAACAGATGGTAGGCTGATCCATAAGAGAAAGGAAAGAAGAATCGAATGCCGCATATAGAATTGCTGGATCAGATTACAATTGATAAGATAGCAGCCGGGGAAGTGATTGAACGCCCGGCTTCTGTTGTGAAAGAGCTGGTGGAAAATGCGATTGACGCAGGATCTACAGCGGTGACTGTGGAGATTGAAGAGGGCGGGATTTCTCTGATACGAATTACGGATAATGGTTGTGGGATCGCGAAACAGGACGTGGAAAATGCATTTCTGCGCCATTCGACCAGCAAAATCCGCAGTGCAGAGGATCTGACACATTTGTCTTCTCTTGGGTTCCGCGGAGAAGCGTTGTCGAGTATTTCGGCAGTTGCAAGAGTGGAACTGATCACAAAGACAAGAGAAGACGTATTTGGGACAAAATATATCATAGAAGGCGGAAAAGGAAGAACGCCGGAGGAGACCGGAGCGCCGGATGGGACGACCTTTCTGGTGCGTCAGCTGTTTTTTAATACACCTGCCAGGCGCAAATTCCTGAAGACACCGATGACAGAGGCAAGCCATATCAGTGATCTGCTGACCAGACTTGCTCTTTCGCATCCGGATATTTCCTTCCGGTTTATCAACAATGGACAGGTAAAGCTGCATACTTCCGGGAACGGGAAGATGAAAGATGTCATTTACCACATTTACGGACGGGAAATTGCGAACAATCTGATCCCACTGGAATTTGAAAAAGATGGTGTAAGGCTGTCCGGATATCTGGGAAAGCCAGTGATTAACCGTGGAAATCGAAATTTTGAAAATTATTTTGTCAACGGGCGTTATGTAAGGAACAGTATTCTTGCAAAAGCGATTGAAGATGGATACAAAGATTTTACGATGCAGCATCGTTATCCGTTTGTTACATTCCAGATTGAGATCAATCCGGAAAAAATTGATGTAAATGTGCATCCATCCAAGATGGAACTTAGGTTCAGTAACCAGCAGGGGATTTACAATCTGCTTTATGAAGCGATCAGTAAGGGACTGCATGAGCCGGAGTTGATTCCGGAAGTGGAAATGTCTGAGATCAAAGTACCGGGAATGTCTGAAAAAAGACAGGAAAAGAAAACTGTTATAAGAGATGCGGGGAATCCATATCGGACAGATGGCACTTCATCCAAGATGCGAAAGAGTTCCGTTCAGGAGGGGGCAGAGCGAGCGGAATCCTGGTCGCAGTCAGAGATGCCGTCAGCAGAACTTCAGACACAGATAAGTACAGAAAAGACAGTCTCAACCGGTGACGAAAAGCTGGATTATTTTATGCAGAAGATGAGAGAGCGGGTTTATGCCAGTCATCTTGCAGAAGCAAAAGAAGATCAAGAGAAGAATATCGGTGCTAAAGAGTCAAAGATGGCTGCATTAGATGAAAATCCGGCTGTAGATATCCAGAATAAAGGAATGGAAAACAGAGCGTATTCTGATAAAAGCAAAGAAAAAACAGAGTGCGATCCGGAAAAAACAGAGTCAAATCTGTTTTTGAAGGATTTGAAAGCAAAAAAAGTAAAACAGTTAGATTTGTTTGAAGAGCAGATTTTAAAGAAAGAGGCAAGACAGGAATACCGGATCATCGGACAGGTCTTTGAAACCTACTGGCTGATCCAGTATCGTGACAGCCTCTATATTGTAGACCAGCATGCCGCACATGAAAGAGTCCTTTATGAAAGGACCCTTGCAGGAATGAAGAAGAGAGAGTATACTTCACAATACTTGAGCCCACCGATTATCCTGAGCCTTTCTATGCAGGAGATTGATGTGTTGGAGACATTTAAAGACCGCTTTACGGCAATCGGGTTTGAAATTGAGCCATTTGGTGGTGACGAGTACGCAGTTCGCGCAATTCCGGATAATCTGTTTGGAATCGCCAAAAAGGAACTGCTTCTTGAAATGTTGGATTCCCTGTCGGATGGGTTATCGACCAGTCTGGAACCAGAGCTGATTGATGAGAAGATTGCGTCCATGTCCTGCAAGGCGGCTGTCAAAGGAAATATGAAGCTGTCCTATGCAGAAATGGATGAACTGATCAATGAACTGTTGTCCCTGGATAATCCATATCATTGTCCGCATGGCAGACCAACGATCATTGCGATGACAAAGCGGGAACTGGAAAAGAAATTTAAGCGTATTGTGTAGGAGAAGAACATGACACAGATGACAGAGAAGAAAAAGCCACTGATTATATTGACAGGTCCGACTGCTGTCGGAAAGACGGCTGCGTCGATTGGTCTTGCAAAAGCAATTGGAGGAGAGATCATTTCGGCGGATTCGATGCAGGTATACCGGCACATGGATATTGGTTCCGCGAAGATTTTGCCGGAAGAGATGAAAGGTGTGAAACATTATCTGATCGATGTGCTTAATCCGGAAGAGGAATTTAATGTAGCTGTTTTTCAGAAGATGGCAAAAGATGCAATGGTAGAGATCTATAAGAGAGGACGTATTCCGATTGTTGTAGGTGGCACGGGATTTTATATCCAGGCGCTTTTGTATGACATTGATTTTGAAAAGGGAGAAGAAAACACTGCCTATCGAAAGAAGCTGGAAACGTATGCAAAGGAGCATGGTGCGCAGGCGCTCCATGACAGGCTCCGGGAAGCTGATCCAAAGTCGGCAGATGCAATTCATGCAAATAATGTAAAACGAGTGATTCGTGCTCTGGAATATTATCATGAGACAGGAACAAAGATTTCCGAACATAATGAAGCAGAACGGGAGAAGGATTCCCCGTATCGGTTTGCGTATTTTGTTCTGAATGATGTGCGTAGCCGTTTGTATGAGCGGATTGATCGTCGTGTGGATTTGATGGTGGAGCAGGGGCTTGTAGATGAGGTGACTGCTTTAAAGACCAGAGGATGCACAAGGGAAATGGTTTCAATGCAGGGACTTGGATATAAGGAAATTCTGGATTATCTGGATGGAAAGAATTCACTTGAAGAAGCGGTAACGATCCTGAAAAGGGATACCCGTCATTTTGCAAAACGCCAGTTGACCTGGTTCCGCAGAGAGCGGGATGTGAACTGGATCCAGAAAGAGGAATTCGGATACGATGAAGAGAAGATTTTGCAGGCAATGCTTGCGATACTGAAAGAAAAGGAGATTACAGACTAATGGATATCAGTCAGAAAATACAGAAATTATATGAACAGACCGGAATTTCACCGGAAGTTTATGACTTTGGAGAAAAAATTGAAAAATCACTGAAAGAACGTTTTGATAAGATCGATAAGATGGCAGAGTTGAACCAGTTGAAGGTCATTCATGCCATGCAGGAGGCAAGGGTGAATGCAGAATGCTTTAACTATGCATCTGGCTATGGATACAATGATTTCGGAAGAGATACGTTGGAAAAGGTGTATGCAAATGTCTTTCATACCGAAGATGCGCTGGTAAGACCACAGATTACCTGTGGAACCCATGCACTTGCTTTAACGCTTTCTGCAAATTTAAGACCTGGTGATGAACTGCTTTCCATCGCAGGAAAGCCTTATGACACACTGGAAGAGGTCATTGGAATCCGCCCATCCACAGGTTCCCTTGCAGAATATGGAGTAATCTATAACCAGGTGGACCTGCTGCCGGACGGAAGCTTTGACTTTGATTCGATTGAAAAAGCGATTGGCGAGAAAACAAAGCTGATCACGATTCAGCGTTCCAAAGGATATCAGACAAGACCGAGTTTTTCTGTGGATCAAATTGGGGAAGCAATTGCATTTGTCAAGAAGATCAAACCGGAAGTCATCTGTATGGTGGATAACTGCTATGGTGAATTCGTAGAAGAAAAGGAGCCAAGTGATGTGGGTGCGGATCTGGTTGTCGGTTCCCTGATCAAGAATCCGGGCGGCGGACTTGCCCCGATCGGTGGCTATGTGGTTGGAAGAAAGGATCTGATCGAGCAGTGTGCTTATCGCCTTACTTCTCCTGGACTTGGAAAAGAAGTGGGTGCTTCACTTGGTGTGATGCAGTCGTTTTATCAGGGACTTTTCCTTGCACCGACTGTTGTTGCAGGTGCATTAAAAGGTGCTATTTTTGCGGCGAATGTATATGAAAAGCTTGGTTACGCAGTTGTACCGGATGGAAAAGAGGAACGCCACGATATCATTCAGGCGGTAACACTTGGAAGTGCGGAAGGTGTAATCGCATTCTGTCAGGGAATCCAGGCGGCAGCACCGGTTGACAGTTATGTGACACCGGAACCGTGGGCAATGCCGGGATATGACAGTGATGTGATTATGGCGGCAGGGGCGTTTGTACAGGGATCGTCCATCGAACTGAGTGCAGATGGACCGATCAAAGAACCGTATGCAGTATATTTTCAGGGAGGTCTCACCTGGGCGCATGCAAAACTTGGTATTTTAATGTCTCTTCAGAAGTTATATGAAAAAGGAATTGTAAAGGAATTATAGAATGAAAAAAAGAGTCATCATCATCGGCGGCGGAGCAGCTGGCAGTATGGCTGCACTTACGGCGGCGCAGAACGGCGCAGATGTACTGCTTCTGGAACAGAATGAAATAATTGGCAGAAAAATACTGTCGACGGGTAATGGCAGATGTAACTTTACCAATCGTTTTCAGGATCCATCCTGTTATCGAAGCGACAATAGCGGATTTGCATGGAAATCAATCGGAAAATTTTCTGAGCCTGAGACAACGTCTTTTTTTAAAAATCTTGGAATTTATCCGAAGGATAAAAATGGCTATCTGTATCCCTGGTCCGAGCAAGCCTCTGCAGTGAGGGAAGCGCTGGAGTCTGCGCTGAAACTGGCAAAGATCCGGATTCATACCGGAGTTCGCGTATTTGGGATCATACCAAAGAAAAATGGTTTTCAGATCAGTTTTTCAAAAGATGGGAAAAAAGGAATGATTTCCGGTGAGGCTGTGATCCTTGCGGCCGGATCAAAGGCAGCTGCAAAACTAGGGAGTGACGGAAGTGGATATGACCTGGCAAAAATGCTGGGACATAAGCTGGTTCCGGTTGTCCCGGCTCTGGTACAGCTCCGGTGCAGGGAAAAGCTGTACCGGCAAGTCGCAGGCGTGCGTACTCATGGAAAAGTAACGGTTTTTATCGATGGGACAGAAACGGCTTCTGATATCGGCGAGCTGCAGCTTACGGATTATGGTATTTCCGGGATCCCGGTTTTTCAGATCAGCCGTTATGCGGCGAGAGGTCTGTATGAAAAGAAAGAAGTTTTTGCAGAACTGGATTTTATGCCGGATTTTGGAGATGTAGAATTTTTGCAGATGTTAAAGGAACGGAAGATAAGGCTGGATGGTCTTGTGATGGAACAGTATTTTAATGGACTATTCCACAAAAAGCTTGCCGGTGCGCTGCTTAAGAGAATTGGAATTTCAGGAACAATGCCGGTGCATGACCTTGGTGAAGAGAATCTGGAAAGACTTTGCCGGATCTGTAAGCATTTCCGGACTTATATTGATAAGACAAATCCGTTTGAACAGGCGCAGATCTGTGCGGGTGGTGTAGATACAAGCGAGATTGATCCGGACACGATGGAGTCGAAGCTTGTAAAAGGACTTTATTTTGCAGGAGAAATTCTGGATGTAGATGGAATCTGCGGAGGTTACAATCTGCAGTGGGCATGGACCAGTGGTTATCTGGCAGGGAAAGGAGCGGCAAATGCTTAGAATCAGTCAGCTGAAGCTTCCGGTTACGCATACGGAAGAGGATTTGAAGAAAAAGATTGTGCACACACTGATGTGCAGGACAGAAGCGGTACAGAGCTATGAGATTATCAAGCAGTCTCTGGATGCCAGAAAGAAGCCGGAGCTGTTCTATGTCTATACTGTGGATGTAAAAGCGGACAATGAAAAACAGCTTTTGAAGATGCTTACCCGAAAAAAGCGTGCAGGCAATGTGCAACTCCATGAAGCAATGCCATATGTTTTTCCGGCAGGAGGCAACGAAAAATTGAAGTCACGTCCGGTAGTTGTCGGATGCGGTCCTGCCGGACTTTTCTGTGCGTATTTTCTTGCAGAATATGGGTATCAGCCGGTTCTTCTGGAACAGGGGGCACCGGTAGAAGAGCGACAGAAAGATGTTGAGGAGTTCTGGAAGACGGGGGTGCTGAAACCGGATTCTAATGTGCAGTTTGGAGAAGGCGGAGCAGGGACGTTTTCAGACGGAAAACTAAATACACTGATCAAGGATCCGGTGGGGCGCAATCGTAAGGTGCTGGAGATTTTCGTGGAAAACGGAGCACCAAAAGACATTCTTTATGTGAATAAACCACACATTGGAACGGATATTCTACGGACTGTGATCAGAAATATGCGGGAGAAAATCCTTGTGTGGGGTGGTGAAATCCATTTCCATACACAGATGACAGAGGTCCTTTTTACAGAAAATACAAGGCGGATCAGAGGGATCATATATGAAGATCTTCTGAAAAAAGAAAAAGAAGAAATACAGACGGAGACGCTGGTTCTGGCACCGGGACACAGTGCGCGGGAGACCTTTGCGATGCTCTTCGAGAAAAAGGTTCCGATGGAGGCAAAATCCTTTGCAGTTGGTGTACGTGCAGAACATCCGCAGGAGCTGATCGATCATTCCCAGTATGGGGATGCAAAGGCATCTCTTCCGGCGGCAGCCTATAAGCTGACTGCAAAACTGCCGGATGGAAGGGGTGTATATTCGTTCTGTATGTGTCCGGGAGGCTATGTGGTTAATGCGTCTTCGGAGGAAGGATATCTTGCGGTCAACGGAATGAGCTATCATGCCCGTGACAGCCGCAATGCCAACAGTGCAATCGTTGTGACGGTTACACCGGAGGATTTTGAAAGCGACCATCCGCTCGCCGGAATTACATTCCAGAGAGAACTGGAAAAGGCAGCTTACGAAGCAGGAAAAGGAAAAATTCCGTTACAGAGATACGGGGATTTTTACCGGAGTGTGACCGGAAAAGAAAAGGAAAAGACCGAAGCAGAAGTGACCGAAGCAGAAGTCTGGTATCAGGGACATGAGCCATGTATGAAGGGTGCGTATGAAGAGACAGACCTGGCGGGGATTTTCCCGGCAAAGATCAGTAGCGCGCTGGTGGATGGGATGGAAGATTTTAACAAGAAAATTCGAGGATTTTCGCATCCTCTTTCCATTCTTTCCGGAGTGGAGAGCAGAACCTCTTCGCCGGTACGGATCGTAAGAGATAGTAATTCGCTAGAAAGCGTGATTGGAGGACTTTATCCTTGCGGAGAGGGCGCAGGATATGCCGGCGGGATTACATCGGCGGCAGCAGACGGTATTAAAATCGCAGAAAAAATTCGACAAAAATATGCACCGTTTTTATAGAAAACAGCTGTGTTAAGAAAAAAATAATATTTAAAAAGTCTATACACGTTTTTTAAAATATGCTAAAATGATACCAGTTTGTGATTCAAAAGAGGAGGAGTACAGATGAGAGGAGCCGGAAGTAAGAATGCCTGGGCTTTATTTTTGCTGATTCTGGCAGGGATTGTTCTGGGTGGCTTTATCGGTGTGCTTGCAGAAGGGGTTCCAGCACTTAGCTGGCTTTCTTATGGACAGACTTTCGGGGTAGAGACACCGATTGTTTTGAACCTCGGACTTGTCGTTATTACGTTTGGTCTTACGATTAAGATCACGATCGCAAGCATTATTGGAGTGATTATCTCCATATTCATTTATCGTTTCTTATAGGATGTATAAAGCATCCCATATACAAGGGTGGAGAGTCTGGTGTGAATCAACAAATCCTGCAAAAGGATGAATCAAAAAAATACCATTCGAGAAATGTTATCAGAAGAGCGGCCATATGAAAAATGTGAACGCTTTGGGGCGGGCAGTTTAACAGATATTGAATTGCTCGCTGTTTTGTTAAGGACTGGAACAAAGGGAGAGAGTGCACTGGATCTTGCCAGGAAGCTTTTTTATCCCGGAGAAGGTACACAGCCACAAGCCAAAGCCCATCTTCAAAGCTGGACAAAAGAAGAACTGCTGAAAATCAGTGGAATCGGAAGAGTAAAGGCTATTCAGATCTTATGCCTTTGTGAGCTTTCCAAGAGAATGTCCCAGCTTTCAGCCAGAGAAGATCTGGATTTTTCAAGACCGGATACAATTGCAGCATATTATATGGAAGATATGCGCTATTACAGGCAGGAGCATTTGAAACTGCTGATGCTGAATACGCGTTCCAGACTGATCGGAGAAAGCGAAATTTCGAGAGGGACAGTAAATATGTCCGTAATTTCCCCGAGAGAGCTTTTTATAGAGGCATTGCAAAAGAACGCAGTCTATATTATATTGTTGCACAATCATCCAAGTGGTGATCCGATGCCGAGCAGGGAAGATATTCTTGTGACGCAGCGCATCCGGGAGGGCGGAAGCCTTCTTGGAATTGAACTTCTGGATCATATCATTATTGGTGATAACTGCTATGTATCACTCGCAGAGCAGAAGCTGCTTAAGGAAAAGTAGTATGGAAAGGAACTTTAGATTATGGCGCGAAATATTTACGGTCTTGATCTCGGGACTTATGAGATCAAGGTGTATGATAAAAAGCAGGACAGTACGTGGAAAGAGAAGAATGTAATTGCTATTGTGGACGGAAAAGAGATCTTGGCTGTCGGCGATGAAGCATATGCGATGTTCGAGAGAACACCGGGAAATATTGAAGTGGTGTTTCCGATGAAAGAAGGGGTAATCAGCAGATTTACGGATATGCAGTATCTTCTTCAGAATCTGCTGAAGAAAGAGCGCCGTTTTACAAGAGGATCAGAATATCTGATCGCAGTACCTACGGATGTCACAGAAGTTGAAAAACGGGCGTTTTTTGATCTGGTTGTTCATTCAACGGCTAAAGCAAAAGAAGTGAGTATTGTAGAACGCGGTGTTGCGCAGTGTATCGGAATGGGAATTGATGTCCGGAAGACAAAAGGGATGCTGATCGTTGATTTTGGTGCGGCTACAACCGAATTATCTGTAGTAGGTTCAGGTGGCATGGTACTTAATAAAATGCTTAAGATTGGTGGTATGACATTTGATGTGGCAGTTCAGAATATGGTCCGCCGGAATTATGATTTTCTGATCGGAAGACAGACAGCCGAGGCTCTCAGAAAACGTTTTGGAGTGCTTGGCGGAAACGGAAAAGCT
This sequence comes from Coprococcus sp. AM97-35, assembly GCF_027697525.1. Classification (NCBI taxonomy): domain Bacteria; kingdom Bacillati; phylum Bacillota; class Clostridia; order Lachnospirales; family Lachnospiraceae; genus Coprococcus; species Coprococcus sp. AM97-35. Next base: position 18,421 of record NZ_JAQESL010000011.1, read on the forward strand.
TCCATGGTGGTTGCCGGACGTAATCTGGTTGTTGGTGTACCAAGATACCAGGAAATCCCAAGCAGTGCGGTACGGGCTGCGATGAAAGAATCTCTGGAAACCTGCACTTCGCAGATTGGTCAGTTGATTGAACGGACCCCACCGGAGGTAGCCCGTTCAATCAAAAAGAATGGAATCTGTCTGACGGGTGGTGTTTCCAGGCTACCGGGGCTTGACCGGTACATAGAAGCTGTGACTGGATATCCGGTGCATGTGGCTGCTAAGCCGGATCTGTGTGCAGTAGAAGGGCTGCGACGGATGATCAATTCAAAAGAACTTAAAAAAATTTCGTACTCAATGTTGGATGAAAATTATAGGTGGATAAGATAGATGAAAAGAAAGAATCAATTTTCGACATCAAATAAATACTGGTTGCTGATCCTTGCTATCATATGTATTGTATTGATGGGACTTTCCGGATTTGCAGAGTCCGGGAAAGGACCGCTTTCCTGGGCAGCAGGTTACACGATCGTGCCGATGCAGAAAGGAATCAACCGTGTCGGGATGTGGATCGGCGATGTTTCAGAGAATTTTGCAACACTTCAGGAAATAAAAAAAGAAAACAAAGAACTGAAATCCCGACTGGAAGAGATGACGACTGAGAATAACCGGTTGCAGCAGAATTCAGCAACGCTGGAAAGATATAAAGAACTATATAAGATGGATCAGAATACAGCGGATTATCCGAAAGTTGCTGCAAATGTAATCGCCAGCGAGAATAGCAACTGGTTTTCGAAATTTACGATTGATAAGGGAAGCAATGATGGGATCAGGAAAGATATGAATGTCCTATCTGGAACCGGACTAGTTGGAATCGTCACAGAAGTCGGACCGAACTGGGCAACAGTAAGTTCGATTATCGATGATAAAAATGTAAGTGCCATGATCTTGACAACCTTTGACAAATGTATTGTAAGCGGAGATCTGCAGACGGTGCAGGACGGACTTTTAAAATTTGAACAGCTTGCCAATAATGAAAATGAAGTGGCGGTTGGAGAACAGGTTGTAACATCGAATATCAGCAGCAAATATCTGCAGGGACTTCTGGTTGGATATATTTCAGAGGTAAATGTAGATTCCAATAACCTGACAAGATCCGGATATATCATTCCTGCTACGGATTTCAAGGAATTACAGGAAGTTCTTGTTATTACAACAACAAAGCAGGATCTGATCGATGGAAAAGGTGAAAGTGGAAGCGATAACGGAGGCGAATAGACATGAAAAAGATTAAAAGGATCCTGATCTGTGCTGTGTTGATCACTGTCTGTTTTCTTCTGGAGACAACGGTGTTTCAAAAGCTGGCGTTTGCCTCGATTATTCCGAATCTCCTGATTATCGTGACGTCCTCATTTGGATTTATGAGGGGACAAAAAGAAGGAATGATCATCGGCTTTTTCTGTGGACTTTTAAAAGATATACTAGGTGGAAATCTGCTTGGATTTTATGCGCTGATCTATATGCTGATCGGATATGGCAACGGATTTTTCCAGAGAGTATTTTATGACGAAGACATCAAACTCCCTTTGGCACTTATTGCCGGCAGTGAGTTTTTATATGGTATGGTGATTTATGTCCTTTTATTCATGTTAAAAAGTGATTTCCATTTTTTGAATTATCTGAGACATGTGATCATGCCGGAACTGGTTTACACGATTCTGGTTACACTTGTTCTGTATCAGATCATTCTGCATATTAACCGAAGACTTGAAGAAGAAGAAAAAAGGAGTGCTAGCAGATTTGTTTGATTTATTGGATCGTCTGAAAAGATGGTTTATCGACTTGGTAAAATCTAGAGTGTTTGTGCTGATGCTTGTGTTTATTGTGCTTTCTGCAATTTTGATACAGCGTGTGTTTGCTTTACAGATCGTAAACGGACAGGCATATCTGGATGACTATAAGCTTCAGATCCAGAAAACAAAAGAGGTACAGGGAACCAGAGGTCGTATCCTGGACCGGAACGGAGTGGTTCTGGCAGATAACAAGCTCGCATATTCCGTCACGATTGAAGACAACGGTGACTATGATACGGTTAAAGAGAAAAATAAAATCATCAATGCAACAATTGAGAAAGTGATCAGTATTGTTGAATCGAATGGAGATTCTATTGTCAATGATTTCAAAATTATTCTCAATGATAATGGAGAATATGCTTATTCCATGACAAGCGAGGTGCAGCGTCTGCGGTTCCTTGCGGATGTGTTTGGAAAAGCAACCATTGATAAGCTCAGTAACAAGCAGAAGGCATACAGTGCGGCAGATCTGATGCATTATCTCTGTACAGATGAGACCTACGGTTATGGGCTGGACGAACAGAAACTGTCCAAAGAAGAAATCCTGAAGCTGGTAACAATCCGATATTCCATGGGACTGAACCGCTATCAGAAGTATGTGGCTACAACGATTGCAAGTGATGTCAGTGAAAGTACAACAGCTGCTATTATGGAAAACCTGGATACTCTTCAGGGAGTTAATATTGAAGAGGATTCAATCCGTTATTACCCAGACAGCAAATATTTTGCGTCTATTCTTGGTTATACGGGTGTGATTTCACAAGATGAATATGATGCGTTGGATGAAAAGGAGCAGGACTCGTATTCTCTTACGGATGTGGTTGGAAAAGCAGGGCTGGAGCAGACACTGGATAAAACACTTCAGGGTGAAAAAGGTGAAATCAAACTTTATGTTAACAGTGTGGGAAAGGTCATTGAGTCCAAGCAGGGGAAAAAGGCAAAGGCAGGAAATGATGTCTATCTTTCTATTGATGCCAATCTGCAAAAGGCAGCTTATGATCTCCTGGAAGAAAAGCTTGCCGGAATCATCCTTTCCAATCTGACTACGTCTCTGACCTATGACCGTACACAGGCAGAAGAGGGAAGTGATGTGAAGATACCGATTGGTGATGTTTACAATGCATTTATTTCTAATGAGATTCTGAATGTGGGACATTTTGAGGCTGCGGATGCCGGGGAGACTGAGAAAAGTGTGTATGCGTCATTTTCTTCTAAAAAGGAGGCAGTGCTTGCAGATGTGATGGCACAGCTGAGTGATTCAGGTGCGCCGGCATATAAAGACTGTGATGAGGATATGCAGGCATATCTCAGTTATATTATCAGTACTGTACTTACCCAGAATGCAGCAATCATTCAGAAAGATTCGATTGATACCAATGATTCTACATATATTGCGTGGGAAAATGATGAGAGCATCAGTCTCTATACTTATCTGAATTATGCGATCTCCAAGAACTGGATCGATACATCAAAACTGACTGATTATATGAACAGTGACAGTGAGTATTCGGATCAGAATGAAGTATATCAGGGGATTCTGGCGTATATCAGTGCAAATCTTCCTAAGGATTCCGGATTTGACAAACTGATCTACAAGTATATGATACGCAATGAAGAAATCACAGGAAGCCAGATTGGTATGATGCTTTATGAGCAGGGAATTCTGAATTATGATGCAGATGTTTATAATAAGCTTGCGGATGGTACAATGACCGCCTATGATTTCATGTATTCCAAGATTGAAGATCTGGAAATCACACCGGGACAGCTTGGACTGGAACCATCTACCGGATCGGTCGTAGTAACTGACACGAAGACCGGACAGCTTCTTGCCTGTGTATCCTACCCGGGATATGATAATAACCGGCTTGCAAATACCATGGATTCAGGCTATTATACAAAGCTTTTAAATGATCAGTCAGCACCGTTATATAATAATGCGACGCAGGAGAAGACGGCACCGGGATCTACTTACAAACCACTGGTTGCTGTTGCCGGACTGACAGAAGATGTCATTGATACCAGTACGTATATCAGCTGCGGCGGACTCTATGAAAAAATTTCACCGAGTCCACGATGCTGGATTTATCCGGGGTCGCATGGAAGTCTGAATGTGACGAGTGCGATCCAGCATTCCTGCAATATGTTCTTCTATGAAGTTGGATACCGTCTGGGACTTACAAACCAGATGCTCAGTAATGCAAAGAGCAGCGAGTCGGGATATTCTTCTGACCAGGGATGTGAGACGCTTCTGAAATATGCGACTATGTTTGGACTGAACCAGACAACAGGAATCGAAATTCCGGAATCGTCACCTCAGGTATCTGATCAGGACTCTGTACGTTCTGCAATCGGTCAGGGTACTAATAACTATACGACAACTCAGCTTGCAAGATATGTTACAGCAATTGCAAACAGAGGAACTGTTTATAATCTTTCCCTTCTGGATCATGTGGAAAATAAGGATGGTAAGGTAACAAAAACTTACGAACCGGATGTGCTGAACCAGATAGAGGGTGTTTCCGGAAATACATGGGATGCTGTTCAGTCGGGAATGCGGGCAGTTGTTACCAGCAACAGTACATATTCTTCGCTGGGAAATATTACAATGTCAGGTAAAACCGGTACGGCACAGCAGAGTACTACACATCCGGATCACGGTCTGTTTGTTGGCTATGCGCCAAGTGACGATCCGGAAGTCGCATTTGCGATCCGTATCAAAAATGGTTATGAATCTTTATATCCGTCAGAGATTGGAAGAGACCTGATGCGCTATTATTATGGAGAGACAAGCCGTGATGAGCTGATCACAGGGCATGCATCGGCAGCAGGTTCATCATCGACACATGGAGACTAGATTGAGGGGGATCACAGGTATGAAACAGAAAGTCATCATTAAAAGTAATAAATACGGTCTGATTGTTCATATGGATCCTGATGCAGAGTATACAGAGATTCTGAAGGAATTGAGAGAAAAATTTACCGAATCTGCCCGCTTTTTCAAAGATGCGACCATGGCGGTTACGTTTGAAGGGCGGATTCTTACAAAACCACAGGAAGAAGAGGTCATTGGTCTGATCACTGATGTCGCTCATATCCATATTGTCTGTATTTTTGATACTAATGAAAATACAGAAAGATTATACAAAAAAGTAGTAGAAGACTCTCTTAACAGTTTAACCAGAAAAGAAGGTCAGTTCTACAAAGGTACACTCAGACAAAGGCAGGTACTGGAGACAGAGCAGAGTATTATTATACTTGGCGATGTAGAGTTTGGTGCAACCGTAGTATCCAAGGGCAATATTGTTGTGCTGGGTGCGGTAAGGGGAACGGTACATGCCGGGGCAACAGGAGATCGGAATGCGTTTATTACGGCGTTGTCGATGAGACCGCATGTGATGAAGATTGCAGATATTGTATCAACACATACATATCTTCAGGATGAAACCGTAAGACCAAGTATCGCCCGTCTTGACGGCAAGCGCATTTATATCGATCCACTGGAGAATTTAGAGTGGTAGGAGGATCTGAAAAATGGGTGAAATTATTGTAGTGACATCGGGAAAAGGCGGTGTCGGAAAAACAACAACGACAGCAAATATAGGTGCCGGACTTTCAAGGCTCGGGAAAAAGGTACTGGTGATCGATACGGATCTGGGTCTTCGGAATCTGGATGTTGTCATGGGACTTGAAAACCGGATCGTATATAATCTGGTCGACGTGATCGAAGGTGGCTGCCGTTTGAAGCAGGCGATGATCAGTGATAAGCGTCATGAAAATCTGTATCTGCTGCCATCGGCACAGACAAAGGATAAGTCAGCGATCACACCGGAGCAGATGATCAAGCTTACAAATGAGCTTCGAGATGAATTTGATTACGTTTTACTGGATTGTCCGGCAGGGATTGAGCAGGGATTCCAGAATGCGATTGCCGGAGCTGACAGAGCATTTGTTGTGACAACGCCAGAAGTATCCTCCATTCGTGATGCTGACCGCATCATTGGGCTGCTGGAGCAGAATCACATGAAAAAACTGAATCTTATTATTAACCGTATCAGGATGGATATGGTGAAAAGAGGAGAGATGATGTCAGTAGAAGATGTGACAGAGATTCTTCCCATCGATCTGATCGGAGCAATTCCGGATGATGAACAGGTCGTGATCGGAACGAACCAGGGAGAGACGGTTGTAGATATGGATTCGCTGGCGGGAAAAGCATATACCAATATCTGCCGGCGTATAACCGGTGAAGAAGTGCCATTTCTCGATCTGGATAAACAGGAAAGTTTGTTTTACAAACTTTCCCATATGTTTAAAAGAAATTAGGAGGATGTATCATGCATGTATTTGAAAGAGGTATGCACCACTCATCTGTCCGCATTGCAAAAGAACGTTTGAAAAGCCTTCTTGTTTCGGACCGGGTGCAGTGTCAGCCAGATACTTATGAACTTTTGTGCGGAGAATTATACCACACAATCGGAAAATACATGAAGATAACCGAAGATAATTTTAAAGTGGAAATAACACGTTCACAGATTAGAATCAACTTGACAGGAGAAAAATCGTGAGATTACCAAAAAAGACAAAACCTTATCATTTAAAAGATGTGAAATTCGGTCTGGTCATTTCTGTTATTGCTATATCGATTATTGGAGTTATGGTAATCGGAAGTGCAAAGCAGGCAGTACAGGGAAGACAGATCATAGGACTTGTCGCCGGAGTGATCCTGATGATCATTCTTTCGATGATAGACTATGTATGGCTTCTGAACTTTTACTGGATTTTATACGGGATCAATATCATTGCACTGGTATGTGTAAAGCTGTTTGGAACCAATGTAAATGGTGCACAGCGGTGGATCGATATCGGAGTGACGAATTTTCAGCCATCAGAGCTCAGCAAAATACTGGTTGTCGTATTCTTTGCAAAATTTCTGATGAATCATGAGGATGATCTGAGCAGTGCTGCAACCATCCTGAAAGCAGTAGGACTGATTGCACCAACACTGATCCTGATCGTTCTTCAGCCAGACCTTTCAACAACCTTATCCATAGCGCTTGTCTTTTGTGCTATGATGTATCTGGCGGGACTGAGTTATCGATTTATCGGAACCCTGATTGCGATTCTGGTTCCGGTTACGATTATTTTTATCAGTATTGTTGTACAGCCGAATCAGCCATTTCTGCACGATTATCAGCAAAAGCGTATTCTGGCATGGCTGGAACCGCAGAAATATGCAAGTGATGAAGCTTACCAGCAGAATAATGCAATTATGGCGATTGGTTCCGGACAGCTTACCGGTAAAGGACTGAATAATAATACAACCACATCCGTGAAGAATGGAAATTTTATTTCTGAGCCACAGACAGACTTTATTTTTGCAATTGTAGGTGAAGAATTAGGTTTTGTGGGTTGCTGTATCGTGATTGGTCTGTTATTATTGATTGTAGTACAATGCATATTGATAGGACTCAGGGCACAAGATCTGGCGGGGCGGATTATTTGCTGCGGTGTAGCCGCGCAGATAGGATTTCAGTCGTTTATCAATATCGGCGTGGCAACAGGGATCTTACCAAATACAGGAATTCCCCTTCCGTTTGTTAGTTACGGACTGACTTCGCTTATCAGCTTATATATGGGAATTGGCATTGTATTAAATATAGGGCTTCAGCCTAAAAAATATCAGTAAAAGGAGCTGAGAAAATGAATATCGGACTTATTGCGCATGACTCTAAGAAAACACTGATGCAGAATTTCTGTATTGCATATCGTGGGATTTTGAGCAAGCATGAGTTGTATGCGACCGGTACAACCGGCCGGCTGATCGAAGAAGTTACTAATCTTTCTATTCACAAATATCTTGCGGGACCGCTGGGCGGCAAACAACAGCTCGGTGCGCAGATTGCACAGAATGGAATTGATGCTCTAATCTTTCTTCGGGATCCACAGAATCCAAAGCCACATGAACCGGATGTAAATGATGTCATTCGTCTTTGTGACATGCACAACATCCCGATGGCTACCAATCTTGCAACGGCAGAAATCATTATACTTGCATTAGACAGAGGAGACTTGGATTGGCGTGAGATGTATAAGTAGAGCAAAAAGTGCCGCACTGGTATGTGTGGCATCGATAAGTCTGTTTACAGGTGGTTGCATCGGAGGAAAAGGAGCAACACCTGTGACAGCATATGAACTTAAAAATTATAATCAGGATTTATACCAGGGAAAGCTTTATGCAGAGGAGCTGTGTGTAGCACAAAATGATGTGGCGTTAGAGGGTTATACAGAAGATACTGAATTGCACAGTGCTGCATTATTTGATCTTACAGGAGAACGTGTATTATATTCTTATAAAGCGCATGAACGACTGTATCCTGCCAGTACAACCAAGATCATGACGGCACTTCTCGCTATTGAGAATGCAAATTTGGATGACCAGGTGACGATCAGTGGAAACGCAGATGCATCCAGTTTTCCGGCGGATGCGCAGGTGTGCGGCCTTGCGAAAGGAGAAGTCTGGACACTCAGGGATCTTTTGGGAGCTCTTCTTTTGTATTCTGGAAATGATGCAGCAACTGCAATCGCGGAATATGTAGGTGGATCAGAAGAAGCGTTTGTTAATATGATGAACCGCAGAGCCCAGGAATTGATGGCGAACGGGACTCATTTTATGAATCCGCACGGACTGCATGATGACAATCATTATACAACAGCGTATGACCTTTATCTGATATTTAATGAGTGCATAAAGCATGAAGATTTTGTAAATATCATACAGAGTGAAGCATATACCGCATATTATACAGATGTGGACGGTAACAGCCAGGAGGCGTTGTTTACACCGACCAATCTCTATGCGCAGGGAGAGGTGGATGTGCCGGAGAATGTTACGATCGTAGGCGGGAAGACCGGGACAACAGATGAAGCAGGATATTGTCTGATTCTGATGGAAAAAGATTCCAGTGACAATCCATACATATCGATTGTTATGGGAGCCTCAGAAAAACCGGTTCTGTATGAGGATATGACATCATTGATCGAGGCAATCCCGTCTGGTCAGCAGTAAATGTGGTGTGTGAATCTTATCGTATACACAAAAAGGGGCATCTCTTGTCTGGGAGCCCCTTTCTTTTTTTCAAGCATGTAGAAAATACACCGAGATGGTATCAGGTACATTACCTGGGCGTATTAAGATTCGGACATGGATCCGATTCTACCAAAAAGACTGATCAGGTAGAGTCCACACAGTCCGACGATCGTGTAGACGATACGTGAGAGCCATGACATGTTTCCAAAAAGCCAGGCAATAAGATCCAGACGGAATATACCGATCAGAAGCCAGTTCACAGCACCGATGATCACGACGGTGAGTGCTGTATTATCAAACCATTTCATGTAAATATCCTCCTTATACGATTCTATACGGTTAGTATGTGTTAAAATTTTGTGATTATTCATAAATGAGAGGAAAAATATGTTATATTATAAATATTCGGATTACCTGAAAAACAAATATGGTGAAAAAGTATACAAGCTTCCGGTGAACCTTCCGGTCACATGTCCAAACCGTCTTGACGGAGATGGATGTGCATTCTGTGCCGGTGCAGGAACCGGATTTGAGGCAATGGCGGCTACAGTTTCTGTCACAGAACAGTTGACACGGACCAGACAGATGATCACGAGAAAATACCATGCCAACAAATATATTGCATATTTTCAGAATTATACCAATACCTTTCTTCCTCCGGACAGATTTCGCAGTTATCTGATGGAGGCTACCAGGATTCCGGGTGTCGTGGAGATATCTGTTTCCACAAGACCGGATTGTGTTTCGGCTGAGTATCTTGATATTATGAGAGATATCCGCGCGATGACCGGAATTCAGATGAATGTAGAACTTGGATTACAGACAGCAAATTATCATACACTGCAGATGATCGACAGGGGACATGGTCTTGCAGAATTTATCGATGCAGTACTGCGGATTAAAAGATATACTGGTATTTCAATCTGTACCCATGTGATTCTTAATCTTCCGGGAGATACGGCAGCGGATGCAAAAGAGACTGCAAGAATCCTTACTGCGCTTGGTGTGGATATTGTGAAACTGCATTCGCTTTATATTGCCAGAAATACACGGTTGTGCGATTGGTATGAAAATGGTAAAATAACGGTATGTTCAAAGGAAGAATATTTTGAAAGAGTGATTACGTTTCTTGAACAGATTCCGGAAACCGTGGCAGTAGAACGAATGTTTTCAAGAATTCCTGAGAAAGATGCGGTATTCTGTAACTGGGGATGCAGCTGGTGGAGGCTGAGGGACGAACTGCTGCAGAAGATGGAAGAGGAAGGCAGGTATCAGGGCAGGTGCTGTGATTATCTGAATGGTGCGGCACTGTGCCTGTTAAAATCCGAATAGATTTGGAGGCTTGATTTTTGGCTGGGAAAAAGAAGAATACGGAGGTTGTCAGCCTCCAGAAATATAAACGAAAAGGACATTTAAATATTGGTACGATTCTGTTTGGAATTATTTTTGTGTATCTTGTTTTTACCGTTCTGATCTATTTTACAAAAGACAGAGTGAGTGTATATGAGGTACGGGAAGGAAGCATTTTAAAAGACAGGAATCTTACCGGAATGGTTCTCAGAAAAGAAACGGTGGTAAATGCTGAAAAAAGCGGATATGTCAATTATTTTGTAGACGATGCACAGAAGGTTGCACTTGGAACCAATATTTACACCATTACGTCTTCCAAGCTCGAGACACAGACGGATCAGGACAGCAATGAAGAAGTTTCCCTGAATGCAGATGAATGGAACAGTATTCTGCTGAAGGCACAGGGATTTAATGAATCCTATTCACCGGAGGAGTTTAAGACGGCATCAAATCTGAAAAGTGAAGTAACAGCGATCTTACAGAACAATACGACACAGAGCAGGGTTGCACAGCTGAATTCTATTCTGCAGTCCGGAAATGTAGATGCATTTCAAAGCCCGGATGACGGAATCGTGGAGCTTTCGGTAGATGGCTATGAAAATCTGACGACAGATAATATCACGGATGAGATGTTTGATAAGGCAAATTACAGTGTCACAGAGCTTTCAGGCAACCAGAAGATTGATGCAGGGCAGCCGGTATATCGCCTGGTCACAGATGAAGAGTGGACGGTAACGATACGCCTGACCTCTGATCTGGCACAAACCTTCCAGAAAAAAATGAACGGGGAAGATTCCCTTTCTGTTGAGGTCAGATTCCTGAAGGATAATAAGGACCTGTGGGGAACTATGCGACTTACGGAAAAGAAAAATGATATTTATGCCAATATTACTTTTAAGGATTCCATGATCCGGTATGCAGATGAACGGTTCGTGAATATTGAACTGATCCTGGAAGACGAGTCCGGGCTTAAGATTCCGAAAACCTCGGTAACGGAGAAAGACTGTTATGCTGTTCCGATAGATTATATCACGAGCGGCGGGGCTTCTCAGAACGAAGGTGTCTACAGGCAGACGACCAAAAAAGGAAAGACGACAACGGAATTTATTCCGGTGACGATCATTAACGAGGATACGGAATCGGGTATTGCATATCTGGATACAGAGAATCTGAAAAAAGGAGATACTCTTTTGTTGCCGGAATCTTCCGATACGATGGATCTTTTGAAAACCGAAAGCATCAAAGGAGTTTATAATGTCAATAAAGGCTATGCTGTATTCAAGCAGGTTCAGATCCTGAGTGAGAGTGATGAATACTATATTATTGCAGAAGGAAACAGCTACAGTCTTTCCAATTATGATCATATTGCCCTGAACGGAGATTCTGTTCGGGATAATCAGATAGTAAGTCAATAAGAAATGGAGTGAAAGAAATGATCACAGAAAACTTAAAAGATGTGGAAGCGCGTGTATGCGCTGCATGCGAACGCTCCGGCAGAAAACGGGAGGATGTAACACTGATTGCTGTCAGCAAGACCAAACCGGTAGAAATGCTGGAAGAAGCGTATGCTTACGGTTGCCGTTATTTTGGTGAAAATAAAGTGCAGGAACTGGATGAAAAATATGACATAATGCCGAAGGATATTCACTGGCAGATGATTGGTCATCTGCAGCGCAACAAAGTAAAATATATCATCGATAAGGCAGAGCTGATCCATTCTGTTGATTCTATTCGTCTTGCGGAAACAATTGATAAAGAAGCAGCGAAAAAAGGTATTGTTGTAAATGTGCTTCTCGAAGTAAACATGGCAAAAGAAGATACAAAATTCGGTCTGATGCCAGAGGAAATTATGGATTTTATTCATGAAATTGTCAGATTTCAACACATAAAAGTACAAGGATTGATGACAATTGCTCCGTTTGTAGAAAACCCGGAAGAAAATCGTATACATTTTGCAAACTTACGAAAATTATCTGTTGACATTGCAAAGGAAAAAGTTGATAATGTTAACATGAGTATTCTTTCAATGGGGATGACCAATGATTTTGAAGTTGCTATAGAAGAGGGAGCCACCATGGTTCGGATAGGGACAGCAATTTTTGGCGAGCGAAATTATGCTCATCAGATTTAGATACCACAGATAGGAGTGTATAAGAAAAATGGGAGTATTAGATAAGTTTTTAGACGTTATGAAATTAAACGGCGACGATGATGAGTATGATGATGATTTCTACGATGAAGATGACGATTTTGAAGATGAGTCATATGAAGAAGAGAAGCCAAAAAAGAATATTTTTGGAAAGAAAGATAAACCGGCTGCTTACGAAGAAGAAGAGGAAGATTATCAGCTTAAAAAATCAGGTCGTTCAAATAAAGTCACCCCGATGCGCCAGCCTTCTACACGCAGAAATGCTCCTGCAATGGAAGTTTGTGTAATCAAACCAAACGCAATGGATGATACACGTGAGATTACAGAGACTCTTCTCGCGGGAAGAACTGTTATTTTGAATTTGGAAGGTATGGATCTTGAGATCGCGCAGAGAATTATTGATTTCACATCAGGATCTGCTTTTGCAATTGATGGTAATCTTCAGAAAATTTCAAGTTATATTTTTCTGGTAACACCGGCAAATGTTGATATTTCCGGCGATATGCAGGATCTTCTGAATACTTCGTTCGATGTGCCGATCCAGAACCGTTACTAGAAGAAAGAAGACAGGGTATGGAAAAAGAAGAGACTTTACTTCGTAAACGTCTGATTGAGCTGTCTAACAATGCTTATCAGAGAGGAATCATTATGTATTCCGATTTCCTGAACCTGAATGAACTGAATATATTACATACTACGCCGAAGGATTCTTTCCCTGTTCCATACAGGACCTTTGGCGGGTATGATCCGTCAGAGCGTCAGATGGCAGCATTTCTACCTGATGCTTTTTATATGTATATGGATGAGGAAAGTATCCGCAGTACATATCCGATCCGCATTCTGAAGATCAGTCCGCTACAGCCGAAATTTGCTGAGGAATTATCACACAGAGATTATCTGGGCGCACTTCTGAACCTTGGGATCACACGGGCAAAGACGGGAGATATTCTGATTCACGATAAGGAAGCTTATGTTTTTGTACATCAGGAACTGACGGAGTTTCTTGTAAAAGAACTGACCAGGGTACGTCATACAACCGTTCGTGCCGTAGAAGTAGAAAATGCAGATTTTAAATGGGAGCCAAAGTACGAAGAGATTAAGGGGACTGTTGCGTCAGTACGCCTGGATTCCCTTCTTTCACTGGCTTTTTCTTCGTCCAGAAGTAAACTTACTGCATTGATTGAGGCTGGGCGTGTATATGTAAACGGAAAGCTGATTACCAGTAATGGATATCATGTAAAGGACAATGATATCATTTCCGTAAGACAGATGGGACGTTTTCAGTACGAAGGAGTTCTTTCCGAGACAAAAAAGGGACGTTATTATGTTACAATCCGAAAGTATATCTAATGGCATTAGCAGTAAAGGAGAGCATATGAAGAACAGACCAGGGTTAAAACAATATATTTTTGCAGCACTTGGAATCGTAATCCTGGTGCTTCTGGATCAGTATACAAAGCTTCTGGCAATTGCACATTTGAAGGATCAGTCTGCATTTGTGTTGTGGAATAATGTTTTTGAATTGCATTATCTTGAAAACAGAGGAGCTGCATTTGGGATTTTTCAGAACCAGCGATGGTTCTTTGTCATCATGACCGTTGTGATCCTTGTTATTGTGAGCTGGTTTTATGGCAGAACTCCGGTAGAAAAAAGATATCTGCCACTCAGAATCTGTATGATCGTTCTGACAGCCGGAGCAATCGGGAATTTTATTGACCGTCTGACCAGAGGATATGTGGTTGACTTTTTTTATTTTTCACTGATTGATTTTCCGATTTTCAATGTGGCGGATATTTATGTGACTGTGACGTTTATCGTTCTGGTTCTGCTGATCTTTTTTTATTATAAGGACGAAGATTTTTCTATTTATTCGCGCAGACAGGAGCAGAAACATGCAGATTAAAGAATTTCAGAGTGAAGAAAATGCAGGGGAGAGAATCGACAAATTTCTCACAGAGAAAGTGCCGGAGCTTTCCCGTTCTTATATTCAAAAACTGATAAAAGAAAAAAATGTAAAGGTAAATTCCACAGTAATCAAATCTAACTATAAGGTTGCAAAAGGAGATCAAATTCAGATTACGATACCGGATTTGACGGAACCGGATATCCTGCCGGAAAATATACCATTGGATATTCTCTATGAGGATGATGATATCCTGGTGGTTAATAAGCCGAAAGGTATGGTAGTGCACCCGGCAGCAGGTCATTATACCGGAACTCTGGTCAATGCGATCATGTATCATTGCAAAGACCGGCTTTCAGGAATCAACGGTGTAATGCGTCCGGGAATCGTACACCGGATCGATATGGATACTACCGGTTCTCTTCTGGTATGTAAAAATGATACCGCACACCAGATCCTTGCAGAGCAGTTAAAAGAGCACAGCATTAAGCGGATTTATCATGCGATTGTACACGGTAATATCAAAGAGGATTCCGGTACTGTGAATGCGCCGATCGGACGCCATCCGATTGACCGGAAGAAAATGAGTATCAATGAAAAAAATGGCAGAAATGCAGTGACACACTACCGGGTCCTGGAGCGGTTTGGCGATTATACTTATATTGCCTGTGAGCTTGAAACCGGTCGCACACATCAGATCCGTGTGCATATGGCAAGTATCCATCATCCGTTGCTTGGAGATTGTGTATATGGTCCGGCAAAATGTCCGTGGACACTACAGGGGCAGACACTTCATGCGAAAATTCTTGGAATTATCCATCCGAGAACCGGAAAATATATGGAATTTGATGCCCCACTTCCGGAATATTTTGAAAATTTATTGAAAAAACTACGCAAAATGTCATGAAAATCTATACATTTATTATGAATTGTTATATAATATGTATAGGATAATCATGGAATAATGACCTGCAAAGGAGCGTGACGTTTATGAGTAAAACACATACAATTATAACAATAGGTCGTCAGTTTGGAAGCGGAGGACGCGAAATTGGAAAACGTCTGGCAGATGAACTGGGAATTGAGTTTTATGATAAAGAATTGTTGTCACGGGCAGCAAAGGACAGTAAGATATGCAAAGAGCTTTTTGAGACACATGATGAAAAACCGACGAACAGTTTTCTCTATTCATTGGTAATGGATACATATTCTATGGGATTTGCATCCGGTTCTGTCAATGAAATGCCACTAAATCACAAGATTTTCCTTGCGCAGTTTGATGCGATCAAAAAGATTGCGGAGGAAGGACCGTGTGTACTGGTAGGAAGATGTGCGGATTATGCACTGGAAGAGCGGGATGATGTACTAAGTGTATTCATTCATGCAGATCTGGAAGACAGGATTAAAAATGTAGCAAAGCTGAATGAACTGACAGATAACAAAGCAAAAGATCTGATACATAAGACAGATAAACGCAGGGCAAGCTATTACAATTATTATACCAACAAAAAATGGGGCGATGCCGAAAGTTATGATATTTGTATAAACAGTTCCAAGTTTGGTGTTGACGGATGTGTGAAAGCTATCAAAGATTTTCTTGAATTAAAGGCAAGCTTGGAAGAGTAAGAACAGAGATTATAATGTTATAAGACGGGGGAAATAAAAATCCCCCGTTTTTTAGACCTGTAGCAAAATACTTATGTTCTGATAATTTCGGAACACAGGCATTATAGTGTCAAATAAAGAGAAGAAAGAGGAGACAAGAAAACATGAAATTTGTAATTCAGAGAGTAACACATGCCGAGGTTGCGGTAGAAGGAGAAGTGATCGGAAAGATTGGAAAAGGATTTATGGTGCTGATCGGAGTGGCACAGGATGATACCAGAGTGATTGCAGACAAAATGGTAAAGAAGTTGACAGGACTTCGCATTTTTGAAGATGAGAACGGAAAGACCAATCTTGCCCTGAAGGATGTGGATGGAGAACTTCTTCTGATTTCCCAGTTTACCTTATATGCAAACTGTAAAAAAGGATTCCGCCCAAGTTTTATTGAGGCAGGTGCACCGGATATGGCAAATGAACTGTATGAATATATTATTGAAGAATGTAAGAAAGTGATCCCGGTTGTGGAAAGAGGAAACTTTGGCGCGGATATGAAGGTATCTCTTTTAAATGACGGTCCATTTACGATCGTGCTGGATTCGGAGCAGATTTGTTAAATTATTATTTGGTTTCTAAAGATGTATCGTGTATAATAGAATACAGATGGAATACACAAGAAAGTGGGGAATGTAATAATGAGTTATGAAGCATTAAACAGCAGGATTATGGAGATGAAGGATGAAATTCTTGCTGGAATCCAACAGAACATGAGAATTGAAAGCGTGCGTGGTGAGGCACAGCCAGACGCGCCATATGGTCCGGGACCGAAGGCTGCTCTGGAAGATGCCCTTGAACTTGGCCGCAAGCTTGGCTTCAAGGTTGGGCAGGCAGACAATCGTATAGGCTGGGTAGAATATGGAGAAGGAAAAGAGATGGTAGGCGTTCTTGGTCATGTAGACGTTGTACCGGCTGGCGATACCGGTTGGACTTATCCTGCCTATGGTGCCGAGATCCATGATGGAATTCTTTGGGGAAGAGGATGTCTGGATGATAAGGGACCGATCATTGGATCAATTTACGCATTGAAGGCGATCCGTGACCTGAATCTTCCAATTGACCGTAGAATCCGTGTTATTTTTGGATCTGATGAGGAATGTGGCTCTTCATGTGCAGCGTATTACGTAGAGAACGGATATGAGATGCCGACGATCGGATTTACTCCGGATGCAGATTTTCCGGTTATTTTCTGTGAAAAAGGAACGACCGGCATCAAAGGCGGTTCTAAGGTTTATGACAAAGGTCATATCGAAGTGGAATATTTTGGTGGTGGAATTGCTGACAATGTCGTGATTCCAACTTGTAAACTGATCGTAAAAGGAGACATTAAGGTAGCAGAGACAGAAGGAATCACTGTGACGCATGAAAACGGAAAAACAATCGTTGAAGCGGTGGGAAGAAGTGCACATGGAAGTACCCCGCATCTTGGTGTAAATGCAGCAATTCTTCTTTTGAATGCAGTGAAAGAGAATGAATTTGGTGGAGAATTCCAGCAACTGATGGAATTTCTTCTGAACGAGATCGGAGCGGAGACAAATGGAGAATCACTGGGAGTACATTATGTGGATGAAGAAACTGGTGAGACAACCGTAAACCTTGGTATTGTTTATTATGATGGAGAAGAGACCTATTTTACATTAGATGTCCGTTATCCAAAAAATGCAGATCCGAAAGTTGTTGATGATACACTGATCAATCATATCAACAGTTACACATTCGATGTGCTCCGGAAAAATAACCACAAAATTCTCTATGTACCAAAAGACTCTGAACTGGTGACAAAGCTCGTTCATGTATATGAAGAAGAGACTGGCGAGCACCTGGAACCACTTGCAATCGGTGGTGGAACTTACGCAAAGAAATTCCCGAACATGGTTGCATTCGGACCGGTATTTCCAGGTGAAGCAGACGTGATCCATCAGCCAGATGAACATGTGGAAGTAGAAAAGCTTCTCCGTGCACTGCAGATTACGGCAGCAGCAATGTACGAACTTGCAAAAAAATAGTAGAAAACAGTACTGACTGAATCATCTGAATATGTCATATATAGATACGAGCATCGAAGGGTGAGCTGTTCAATGGAACAAAAGCCGGATAAGATGACAGGTTGAGAATACCTGTACATCTTATCCGGCTTTTTTGATGCATTAAAAAAATATTTATGATAGTAAGAGAAAAAGGGATATGGAGAAGAACATATATAAAAAACAGGTGATTACTTGCAAAAAGCACTTCTATCTGAGATGCTTCTGCAAGTAATCACCTGTTTTTTAAAAATTAACGGAAGAAGCGCATAACAGCAGCAACTTTCCCTAAAATCGTAACATCTTCAAGGATAAATGGTTCCATTGTATCATTCTCCGGTTGAAGACGGATCACACCTTCTTCTCGGTAAAACGTCTTTACCGTTGCACCGTCATCAATCAGAGCAACAACCATGTCACCGTTCTCTGCAGTTGCCTGCTTTTCCACAATGACATAATCTCCATCCAGTATACCGGCATTTATCATACTTTCACCCTGAACTTTCAGCATAAAGAGTTCTTTATTTGATGAAATATATTCAGTAGGAACAGGATAGTAATCTTCAATATTCTCCTGTGCAAGAACCGGTTCTCCTGCAGCTACATGGCCTACGATCGGAATCTGAACCATCTCACGTCTTGTGAGATTAAATGAATCATCCAGAATCTCGATTGCACGTGGTTTGGTTGGGTCGCGTCGTATGTATCCGTTCTTCTCAAGAGTCTCGAGATGAGAGTGTACAGAAGAAGTTGACTTCAGATTCACAGCATCACAGATCTCACGTACAGCCGGTGGAAAACCACGTTGCAGGATCTGGGACTTAATATATTCAAGTATCTCTTCCTGTTTCTTGCTAATATTACCTTTACTCATAAAAGACCTCCTAAATCTGTATCTATATCAATTTGAATTATTATCCGAACTATTAAAATTATCATATCATACAGAAGAAAAAATAGCAAACAAATGTTTAGAAAATACGTTCGATTTGCATATTGACAAACGTATGTTCTTGCTGTATATTGATAACAGAACAGTTGTTCGGGAACATGCTTTCTGGTATATAGGAGAACTGAAAAGATTACAGAAGAAAAGGGAGGAATTTATCATGAGATCAGAGAAAAGAAAAGATATGTATGCAGATCGATATCATGCAGGAGCAAAAGGACAGAAGCACTGTCATTATGCAAAGCACCGTAAGACGAATTCTATCAGACGGTTTGTGACAGGGATTGCGGCTCTGGTGATGGTTATGTCATTGAGTTTTGGATTTGGAAGCTTTTTCTCCAGTGCGCACGATAGCAAAGCTGAAGAACCTTCCGGAGAGAGATATTATAAAAGTGTCCAGCTTGAAAAAGGGGATTCACTCTGGAGCATTGCACAAAGATACAGACGAACAGAAGATTCCATATATGAATATATGGATGAGCTGGCAGAAGCAAATCATTTAAGTTTAAAAGACAGGAATAATCTCCAGGAAGGAGACTATCTGGTTGTTTCGTATTATGGAGATGATTCTGTTTATTAAAGACCATCTGTGCTGTCAGGTAGCAGCGAATAATCTGCCTGACAGCACATTATATACACTCTATTTTTTATAAAAGTCTAAAAGACTAAGACATTCTTAAGGTCTCTAACCAAGATCCCATCGCTCACCCCGTCTTAGTCTTTCCGGACTTTTTAATTTTATACTAAGAAATTTTATATTTTTAAGGCTATACTTGATTTTACTAGTGACTTTAAAGGATTATCATGATAAAATCAAACAGATGTATTTAATTTTAGAATAAAAGAGGAGATTTTGTTATGGATAATCATAAAAAAAGGAGTACATTTTCCGGTAAATTAGGATATGTACTGTCAGCAGCAGGAGCTTCTGTAGGTCTTGGAAATATCTGGAGGTTTCCTTATCTTGCGGCGAAATATGGCGGAGGAATTTTTCTGCTTATCTATATTCTGTTAGCTCTTACTTTCGGTTATACGATGATAATTGCTGAATCAGCAATTGGCCGTATGACAAGAAAAAGCCCGGTAGGTGCGTTCAAATCTTTTGGAAAGTCAAAATGGATTTCTTTTGGTGGATGGATTAATGCGATTATTCCGGTTCTGATTGTACCATATTATTCTGTAATTGGAGGATGGGTTATCAAGTACCTTTTGGAATATATAAAAGGGAACAGCAGTAGTCTGGCTCAAGATGGATATTTTTCAGAGTTTATTTCAAATGGATTTTCTACAGAAATCTGTTTTATCATATTCTGTCTGATTACACTGATTATTATTTATGCAGGTGTTCGGAATGGAATTGAGCGTGTTTCAAAGTTTATGATGCCGATTTTGATCGTGCTTTCGCTGATCATTACCATTTACTCAGTAACACGACCAGGTGCAATGGAAGGCGTGAAGTATTTTCTGGTGCCAAATCTAAAGAATTTCTCATGGATGTCTGTGGTAGCTGCTATGGGACAGATGTTTTATTCCCTATCGATCGCTATGGGAATTTTGATTACATTTGGTTCTTATATGAAAAAAGATATTTCGATTGAAGATTCTACAAGAAATGTAGAAGTATTTGATACAGCGATTGCAATTATGGCAGGACTTATGATCATCCCAGCCGTATTTGCGTTTTCAGGTGGAAATCCGGATATGTTACAGGCAGGGCCGGCACTGATGTTTATTACAATACCAAAGGTGTTTGAGAATATGGGATTGGGAACAGCAATTGGAATTCTGTTCTTTCTGCTTGTTCTTTTTGCTGCGCTGACAAGCTCAATCGCATTGACAGAGAGTGCAGTATCTACATTTGAAGATGAAATCGGCTGGAGTCGTAAAAAGTCTACTGTGCTTGTTGGTGTGATCATGATAGTATTAGGAAGTTTATCTTCACTTGGATATGGACCACTTGCATTTGTGAAAATTATTGGTATGCAGTTCCTGGATTTCTTTGATTTTCTGACTAATTCGGTAATGATGCCGATCGCGGCACTGATGACAAGCCTTTTGGTAGCTAGAGTTGTTGGGGTAAAGAAGATAGAAGAAGAGATTATTCATGGAGAAAATACATTCCGCAGAAAGAAGATTTTTGCTGTTATGATTAAATATCTGTGTCCAATCTTTGTCCTGATTATTTTGATCAGTTCTGTGGCGAATGCATTTGGATGGATTTCCATGTAGAATAATATGTGAAAAAAGGAGTGTAAAGAAATGGAACAGATGAAAGTTGGAATTATCGGTGCTGGGCGAATTGCAGCAAATATGGCGAAAACACTGGACGGTATGGACGATGCGGCTGCATATGCCATTGCTGCAAGAAATCTTGACAGAGCGCAGAAATTTGCCAAAGAATGGGGATTTGAAAAGGCATATGGCTCATACGAAGAACTGGTAAATGATCCGGAAGTAGAGTTGATTTATATCGCGACACCACATCCGTTTCATATAGAACATGCCAAACTTTGTATCAATCATGGGAAACCGGTACTTTGTGAAAAACCATTTACTGTAAATGCTGTTGGAGCAAAAGAAGTATTTGCTCTCGCAAAGGAAAAAGAAGTCTTTATTACGGAGGCAATTTGGACAAGATACCTTCCATCCCGTAAAATAATCGATGATATTATTGCAAGTGGTGAAATCGGAGAAATAAAGGGGATTTCAGCAAATCTCGGATATGATATGCATACAAAAGAACGTCTGATCGATCCGAAGCTTGCCGGTGGAGCGCTATTAGATGTAGGTATTTACCCACTGAATTTTGCAAGCATGGTTTTAGGCGATGATGTTGAAGAAACGCTTTCTTCCTGCGTAAAATTTGACAGTGGAGTGGATGCACAGAATTCCATTATTCTGAAATACAAAAATGGATCGATGGCTTCTATACAAAGTAGTGCACTTACCGGTACAGAACAATATGGTATGATATATGGGACCAAGGGGTATCTGATTGCGGAAAATATTAATGATATTACAGCGGTAAAAGTATATACACCGGATCGGGAATTTGTAAGGGAAATTACAATGCCAGAACAGATCACTGGGTTTGAATATGAAGTACGCGCTTCTATGAAGGCCATCCGTGAAGGAAAACTTGAATGTATGGAAATGCCGCATGAAGAAAGTATTCGCATCATGGAACAGATGGATGGGCTTAGAAAAGACTGGGGGATTGAATATCCATTTGAAAAAGGAAACAGACCGTGCTAGTAATTATAATTAGCTGTCCCTGGCAAAAAGTTGTCTTGGGACAGCAGTATTTTGAATAACCAATCTATACGACAAATACCGATTTTTCCAAAAGATATAGACAAATCTTCCGAAACCATGCTATAATCATACCTATATCGGGGAAATTTATGGAATTTAGGAGGTTCTTAGAATCATGCCATCTGATACAAAAACATACCAGGAAGAAACTTATATTGATAATACTATTCGTCTTCGTGGTGTTTTAAACACCATGCCTGACTTTGCACGTGATTATTTTCGTGCCATTGAACCAACCACATCACCAAAGACACGAATATCGTATGCATATGACATCCGTTTGTTCTTTCAGTTTTTAATTGAAGAAAATCCTGTTTATAAACATCACTCAATTAAGGACTTTCAGGTACAGGATCTGGAAGCTATTCAGCCGGTTGATATTGAGGAATATCTGGAATATCTGAAGGTCTATGATACTACAGATGTTCATACCAAAGAAACCAAACAGGTCACAAACTCTGAACGCGGCTTATTCCGCAAAATGTCTGCATTACGCAGCTTTTATAATTATTTCTTTAAAAGACAGATAATTCAGAAAAATCCGACCTTATTTGTAGATATGCCGAAGTTACATGACAAGGCGATCATACGTTTGGATACCGATGAGGTTGCAAAGCTTTTGGATTATGTGGAATTCTGTGGTTCCAAATTAACCGGTCAGGCACTCTCCTATTATAATAAGACGAAAGAACGTGATATTGCGATCATTACTCTTCTACTTGGAACAGGTATTCGAGTATCGGAGTTAGTTGGACTGGACCTGTCAGATGTGGATTTCAACAATAATGGGGTCATGGTGACACGAAAAGGTGGAAGCCAGATGGTTGTTTATTTTGGTGAAGAGGTGGAAAAAGCACTTCGCAATTATCTGGAGACATACCGTAAAGCGGTAACGCCCCTTGCTGGCTATGAAAATGCTCTGTTTTTATCAACCCAAAGACGCCGGATCGGTGTGCAGGCGGTTGAAAATATGGTTAAAAAGTATGCCAGTCAGATTACAAATAAAAGAATCACGCCACATAAGCTCAGAAGTACCTATGGTACTGCCCTTTATAAGGAAACGGGGGATATTTACCTGGTAGCGGATGTTCTGGGGCACAAAGATGTCAATACAACGAAAAAGCACTACGCTGCAATCGATGAAGACAGACGACGTAGTGCTGCAAATGTGGTAAAATTGCGGGAACCGTAAATTGTCAAAGCTCGGTAAAACTTATTGTTTCTTTACTCTTAATGTCCTTAAATAGATCTTCTGTTCCGGCGTGATCCGGTAGCTTTCAATTGCTTTCTGAATCGTCTTATTATGTGTCCAGGTGTCCAGCCTTTTCTTTTCCAGATAAGGAATGATCTGGTCATACTGCTTTGCAAGAGCGGTAGCAAAATACCAGGCACGCATCATGTTTACATAATATTCGTCCGATTTAACTTCGGCTACCTTTTTGGGATATTCCGGTTTAAACTGTTCATCCAGATAATACCGCATCAGCATTCCAATTCCAAAACGGACGATATACGGGTGATCCGATGCTATCCAGCGGCAGACTTCCTGGATAAATATGTCCAGATGATTTTTTACTGTCCGGAGCGCGATCATATCACAGGTTGCCCAGTTATCTATATACGGGAGAAAACGGTCCAGTGCGGCAATACAGGACGGGTACGCTTTAATCTGTTCAATCAGTAGTCCATGAAGGTTGTTTTCTTCATAATATTTATGTGGAAGCACTTCAAGAAATGCAGAAACATTGTCTGTTTTACCGAATTTTTTTGCGTATGCGCGCAAAGAAGGAGTCCGCACACCGATGACGGTTTCCTTATTGACTGTCGGCATCAGTTTTGCCTGAAAATCCCGATAAGCAAGATCCTGTATTGCAAAGAGATCTGCTTGTACATTTTCTATTACTTCTCTACTGCTCATTTGTCATTTCCTCCTGAAATATTGTAGATTTATAATTCGGTATAACGAAATTTGCTACAGCTTGACAGTGGTTTACGCATTTATAAGATCGTGCCTGTCTCATAGAGCGCATTCTTCCGCTCCATACGCTTTAATTCCGGCAATACGGTAAGTAACATGGTGATGAAGCATAATCCTCCACCAATGACGTTAGAAACCGGCTCAGCGAGAAATACGCCGTCTGTTCCCATATGCAGGGCATACGGCATCAGATATGTCAGAGGCACGACGATAAATACCTTCCGAAGTAGTGAGAAAAAGATTGCATGCTTCTTCTTATTCAGGGATTTAAAGACCGTCTGGCCAATGTATTGCATATCCATGCAGATAAACGCTGCAAAATACTGCTTCAGGGCAGGAACTGCATCTTTCATCAACGTAGCATCCGAACTGAAAATTCCGATCAGGGTTTTTGGCGCGATGATGATAATACTCCACATCACAGCTGTGTATCCGAGAATCATAAGTGCCATCATGGCACCGGCTTTTCTTACACGGCATGGGCGTCTTGCACCATAATTGTAACTCAGGATTGGCGAAGTCCCTTCGTTGATTGCATAAATCGGAGTTTCTACAAGCTGTCTGACACTGGATACGATGGTCATAACAGAAATGTAGATATCTCCGCCTGTGACGGAAAGTACATTGTTGCAGACAATCGTTACCAGACTGTTTGTTAACTGCATGATAAATCCGGCAGTTCCCAGGCTTACAATGTTTTTTGCATAAGCTGTACAGTTGGCAAGTTCCTCTTTTTTGAGGAGCCTCACTTTCAGTTCTGCTTTCTTTGTAAGAAAGAAAAATACAAATGCAGCAGAAAGTGTCTGAGAAATGACCGTTGCAATTGCGGCACCGCGCACGCCAAGTCCGAACACAAAAATAAACAACGGGTCAAGCAGCAGGTTCGTTACTGCCCCTATGGTAACTGAAAGCATGCCGATGGTTGAATATCCCTGTGCATTGATAAACGGGTTCATACCGGTTGCAATCATAGAAGGCAGAGTTCCAATTAGGTAAAGCATCAGGTACGGATATGCATAGATCAGAGCGTCTTTTGAGGCCCCAAACAGTACCAGGATCGGGCGGGCAAATAAAAAGCCAATTACCATGAGTACAATGGCACAGATACAGACCATGGAAAAAGAAATATTCATAATTTTTTTCGCTTCCTGTGGCTCATTTTTGCCGCGCTCAATCGAAAATAATGGTGCACCGCCGCTTCCGAATAGATTGCTGAATGCGGTAATGATGACAATTACCGGGAAACAAAGACCGACTGCACCAAGTGCTGCAGTTCCGATGTGCGGGATACGTGCAATATAAATCCGGTCTACAATGTTATAAAGTAAACTTAAAATCTGGGCAACCAGCATCGGGAGCGATGCTCCAAGGATATTACTGGTTATCGTTCCATTTTCAAAATCGACTCGTTTCATTTGTAAATTCATTCCTTTTTATTTTTCTTGCTTTTTAATTCTAACATGATGTAATATATATGTAAATTATTGTTTTTATATGATAATTCAATAAAAATCATATGGATAATATATTTTCATTTTTAAATAATCAGGAGATGAATTACATTTTTATGGAAATCAGACAGTTGGAATATTTTCGTGCGATCGTAGATGCCGGAACGATCAGCGGTGCAGCAAGAGTTCTTCACATGACCCAGCCACCGCTGAGCTATCAGATGAAGATGCTGGAGGAAGAATTACAGGTATCACTCTTTTTGCGAGGTACAAAGAAAATTACGCTTACAGATGCCGGAAAGACGCTTTATGAGCAGGCCGGTAATCTTCTGATGCTTGCAGATCTGACCAAACAGGAGGTTGTCAAATCCGGTCAGGCAGCTACCCTGCACATAGGGATCACACCATCCACTGTATCGATGATGTCCGAATATCTGCTTTACTTTGCAAAAAAGTATCCTCAAATTCATTTTGATGTACATGAAGGATCTACATTTACACTGAAAGATCAGCTGGAAAATGGAATGATCGATTTGACTACACTCCGCACACCAATTGTGTTAAATGGCTGTGAAACCAAGTCTCTTTCCCGGGAGAAGCTGCTTGTGATGGCAGTTCCTGATCACCCTCTGTTGCAGGGACATACATCCATCAGTCTGCGGGAACTTTCCGAACAACCCTTAATCCTCTCCCACCGCTACCGCAAATATATGCTTGCCGCATTTGAGGGCGCCGGACTGGTCTGTGATATTTATTTTGCCTGTGAGGATGCCCGCACTGCAATGACGATGGCAGAAAAGGGACTGGGAATTGCGATTCTTCCGGAGTCTATGCTGAAGCTCACTAATAAATTAAAAGCATATGATATTACTGGAGCTGATCTTACAACTGAAATTCTTCTTGCATGGAGGAAAGGCAGGATGCCGGCGGAATTACAGGATTTTCTGACATTATTTGAGGAGAAAATATAAAGTAAAAGAGCAGAGATACCTTCGAATAACTCTGCTCTTTACTTTATTTTATCATTTGGTAAGTATTTTTTTAATAGGATAAATAGAATTACCAGCTTGATTTCTGCTCATCTATAACTTCCAAAGTCTCCGGATTTACCAGATAGAAATCAACCAGTTCTGTCTCATATCCACCATCCGGATATACCTTTTCCAGAACCAATTCTTCGAAAGTATTATTATTTTCATCTGTCTTAGAACCGTTATCATACAGACAGTAATTGACATTTACTGTTGTGCCATCCTTCTCTTCTGTTGTCTCAGAGAGGATCGCGTAATTTTCGCCCTTTGCATTTGCCGTGTAAGTGAAATTCATATCCGGAAGGGGATTCTGTTGCTGGATATATTGATACACAGCACGCATTTCGTCCTGAAGCGGTGAAGCCTTCTGGGATTCCTGTGCCGGAGAATTTTCGGTTGAATCAGTGGTACTACTATCTTGTGTTTCAGAATCATTCGGGTCGGAATCTGGTACAGAGGATTCTGTTAAAGTATCTGTATTCGGTAAAAACAAACCCGTTTTTTGCATATAAATCAGGTTATCAGTTCGGTACTGTGTAGCGATGCCGTAATCAGGCTGTACGGAAAGATAAATATAATGCTGATCTTGACCGGTTACGGTTTCCGTTCCTTCTACGCCAAAGCTCACAATTAAAAAGCTGTAACCAATCAGAGAAAGTAAGAAAAGAGTCAGTGCGGCATAAGAAACGGCAATTATTCGTCTGGCTGCTTTCCTATTAAGAAGGCTTTTTTGCTTTTTATACAGACAGATCATGCCCCAGATCAGCAGGCAGGACAAGGTGACGGAAACGCAGATGGCGGATATTTCAGCAAAATAATAGCGGATTGCATATCCTGCGCTTTTATTGATACCATACCATGCACCGTAGAAAAAGGTACTGTATGCCAGAACGATTGTAATCAGACAAGTACGCAGGATATGCTCTTTTCTTGTCGGAGTAAATTTTTTTAATGCAGAAATAAGTCTGTCCATTTCTTCTGCTTCAATCCAGGTGGTAAGTTCTGCTTCAGATGGATATTCACCGTTTGTGTCAGGAATTCCTGTATAACGGGTTAAAAACTGATTTTTTGTATCAGTATCTCCCACTTCTGCTGCCAGTAAGATCTGCATATAATACAACTGTTTTAACTGGACCGGTGTGCATTTTCTAACAGAAATCTGTGTAATTGTCTGTGTAGCATGATCGTATTTCCCAAGCTGGATTTCAAGGCTTGCAATCAGGAGCAGCATGCGGTTATTCGTAGCAAGATCGCGGACAGATTGTATATGATACATATAAAGCGCATACTCATAATGTTCGTCCAGTGGCATTCTACTCGATATCTTTCTGCTCCATCCGGCTTCTACAAACTGGAGCCCGAAAGCAAGTTCGATAACGGCAAGAAGCTGGCAAAGGAAAGCTGTAAGTTCCCAGACATTGGTAGTGAGTTTCTGATAGGTCAGAAAAAAGATTGCAGCGGCAGTCAGGATGATGAACAACCATCTCAGCATGAACACGCGGCGGGCTTTCTTTTTTACGGTTGGATTCCATGGATATGTTTTTAATTCTGAATCTAGCACGGGAAAATCTCCCTTCCGTTGTCTAATTATCGATTTCCAAAAATATAATCTTAGTATTTAAGCGCCTCCTTTATGACGAAATAGAAGGGGCGCTTAAATCACTTTTCATATTTACTATTTTACTTCTACCAGTTCGATCTGGAAGTTCAGTTCTTTTCCAGCCATCTCATGGTTGGCATCAAATGTGATGTTGGTTTCTGTCTTTTCGGTTACGGTTACCGGAAATGGCTGTCCATACTGGTTGGTCAGATATGCACGTGCACCGACTTCCAGATCTTCTGATCCAGGAAGTTGTGCGATTTCCAGCGTGAAAATGGCGCGTGGATCCGGCATGCCGTAAGCTTCTTCCGGCATCAGATGGATGTTGATGGTCTGTCCTACTTCCATTGTTGCAACGGCTTTATCGTAACCATGGATCATCTGTCCGGCTCCGCATACAAATTCCAATGGCTCTCCGCGGTCATAGGAAGAATCAAACTGGGTACCATCATCAAAGGTACCTCTGTAATGGGTACGGCAGGTCTTTCCGACATTCGGACCTTCAAAATCCGGCACATGTGCGCCACCACATCCGCTGCATCCACTGCAGTGTCCGCCACAGGAATGTTCTTCTTCAGCAGAAGCTTCTTCTGTTGCTGTTTCTTCATGCTGTCCACAGCAGGAATGACCTTCTTCGTGGTGATGGTCACAATTTGTACCTGCAGATTCCAGTTCTCCTGCAAGATAGGCATTCACTGCCGCATCTACTTCTCCTGCTGCACCGGATATAACTTTGATACCGGCTTCTTTCAGCGCTTCTTGTGCACCTTCTCCGATACCGCCACAGATCAGAACATTTGCACTCTGCTCAGAAAGGAATCCTGCAAGCGCACTGTGTCCGGCGCCACCAGCATGAACAATCTGCATGGAAGTGATCTTTCCGTCTTCTACCTCATACATTTTAAAAGTTTCTGTCTTTCCGAAGTGCTGGAAAATAGATCCGCCTTCGTATGTTACTGCTATTTTCATTTGTAAAATCCTCCTTGAGATACCTTTACTCAATAGTATAACATATGGATTGCGAAACGCATAGAAAAAGTATACAATAATGAAAGAAATAATGAGACAAAACGAAAGAAAAAAGGGACTGGAAAATGAGTAGTATTTATTTGAGCAACGCAATATTTATGATGATAATACTGACGATCATCTTTTTAAGGATCCGGTATTATATTACATGGAGCCCGAGTAAAAAATATACGATGATCTTTATTGGCATGGTAGAGCTTTATGTGTTAATGGATGCATTGTTTATGAAAGAACTCTTAGGTAAGTCAGGAGACCTTTTGCAGTTTAAGCTGGTTGTGTTTTTCTTTTATCTGGTTTATGTAATCATGCCATATGTGTGGCATTTGTTTATGCAGAGTTATATGGGGATTAACCGTTCAAAGAAGCAAAGATTTGCGGAAATGATTCCGTTCATTCTCCTGATTCTGATGGTGCTTCTCTCAGTTCCGACGGGAATTGTCTGGAGATTTTCACGGAACCGGACCTATATACGCGGTACATTTTTCGGAGTGTTTGCCGTACTCAATCTGTTTTATTACGTTTATACATTTGCACAGACATTCTTCATTTTATTCATGAACAATACAAAGGGTGTCAGATATCTCATAAAATCGGCACTGTTTTCAGCAGTCCCACTGATCGGAATTCTGGTAAATACCTATATCATTCCACTTTATGGGGTGTATCCGTTCCAACCGTACTGCCTGGTAATCGGAGCACTGCTCTCCTACCTGTTCATGGTGGAGCACCAGCAAAATCAGATGGAGTTTGAACACCGGAAAAGACTGTCCAATGCATTGGAACTGGAAAAAGAATCGACACGGAAAGCGAAAGTAGCCGGTGAGGTAAAGAATGCTTTCCTTGCAAATATGTCCCATGATATCCGTACCCCGATGAATGCGATCATTGGATTTTCTGATATCATTGCAGAACATCCGGATGATGAAGAAATTGTAAAAAATGCAATTTCCAAAATTCAGGCATCTGGTGAGATTCTTCTGAAGATCATCAATGATGTGTTGGATCTGTCTAAAATCGAAAGTGGAAAGGCAGAAATTGTGGAGATGGTAACTGACCTGAAGCAAATGGAAGAAAATCTGAAAATGATGCTCGAATACAGCATCCAAAAGGGAATGATTGATTTCAAAGTTGAGGATCAAATAGAGAATCCACTGGTATGGTGTGATGCGACAAAACTGCAGCAGGTACTGGTAAATGTACTGAATAATGCAGTTAAATTTACCCCAGCGGGAGGAACGATCACATTTAGCTGCGTCCAGAGAATGATCGCACCTGGATTTGCCGAATACAAATTCACGATAAAGGATACCGGAATCGGTATGACTGAAGAATTTCAGAAACATGCGTTTGAGGCATTTGAAAGAGAGCGAACTTCTACCGAGAGCAAGACTGAAGGAACAGGGCTTGGACTTGCGATTGTGAAGAAACTGGTAGATCTGATGCATGGTGATGTGATAATCCAAAGTAATTCCGGTCAGGGAACCAAAATACAGATTTCACTTCCCCTTCGGATTGCAACGGAAAATCAGCTTCATCAATCAGATAAAGCAAAGGAATACAAAATAGGTCTTGACGGAATGCATGTACTTTTGGTGGAAGATAATGAATTAAATGCAGAAATTGCCATGGAAGTTTTGAAAAATAAAGGGATTCTTGTGAACTGGGTTCCGGATGGGTGCGCCTGTGTGGAAGAAATTCAAGATAAGGAAGCAGGCACATATCAGTTTATCCTGATGGATGTACAGATGCCACGGATGAATGGATACGAAGCGACACAGAAAATCCGTCAGCTTGCAGATGTGAAGAAGGCACAGATTCCAATCATTGCCATGACTGCAAATGCATTTGAGGAAGACCGGAAACATGCGCTGGATGCCGGGATGGATGGGTTTATTATGAAACCGTTCCGGGTGGATGAGATGATGAAGGTGATCGGGGAAGTGATGGAATAAATGAATGGAAAGAGCAGGGAAAGAACTTTGGAAAGTTCATCCCCTGCTCTTTGTGTGTTTCATCAATCTACGCGGCTATGTTGCCCGCGTTTTTTGTAATCTTTATCAATCCGCTTTTTCCAACTAGAATCAAGCGCTGCATTGCACCGAACAGCAGATATGGCATCATTTAATACTTCATAATTCAATGCAGTTCCTTCGCAGTCACATTGATAATTGGCAGCTTTATCTGCGTCAATTCCAAAATGACTGGCTGTTTCAATCGCATCAATATTTGCGCCGAGGAACAGAAACTCCCATCCGTATTTTTCCTGCTGACGCTGAATTATCTGCTTTACTTTATCACTGCTGTACATATGGCTTGCATTTTCCATACCATCTGTCATGATGATAAAAACGGTATGCTCTGGTACATCTTCCGTGCGCGCATATTTGTGGACATTTCCAATGTGATGGATAGCACCGCCGATCGCATCCAGGAGAGCCGTACAGCCGTACACAGAATAATCGTCTTCTGTCATAGAGGGAATCTTCTGCACCTCTACTCTGTCATAAAGGACTTTACTGTTATTGTTAAAAAGCACGGTAGAAATCAGCGCCTGCCCTGCCTCTCTTTTCTGCTTTTCAATCATAGAATTGAAGCCGCCTATGGTGTCCTTTTCCAGTCCGCTCATGGATCCGCTGCGATCTAAAATAAATACAACTTCTGTCAGATTTTTTCTCATACTAAATTTCCTCCTAAGTAATGTCTTATTTTGTTTGTAACTATAGGATACTGCCATTTTCAGGGGAAATGGTCGCATGAAAAGCGACACTTTTTTATGGATCAGAAAATTTCTACAGAATCATATCAGGTGAACAACGCTATGTGCCAAATTGCCAAACTATTTTCTTCTTAGCCTCCAATCAGATTTTGATCAAAGGCAAAGAGGGCTTCATTGATTTCGTAAATATTATAATTTTGCTTTAAGATAAAATATTCAACGATTACGTCAAATTTGCTGGAATGAGACAGGGCAAATCCTGCTTTCATAAGCATATCCTGAATTTCCGGAAGCGGAAGCTCAAGTGCCAGCGCAAATGCAAGAACGGTCGGTTTGGATGGTTTGTAGTACTTGTCATTTTTAATCTTGGAAAATAATTTCCGGTCAATATTGGCTTTCTTATAACACTGAGAATCGGTCATTCCACTTTCATCAATCTTCCGAAGCAGCATTTCAGAAAAGCTTTCATCCATTTGCTGCAAGGCATCTTCCAAAGTTGCAGCCTTACTTAACGGTACATTTGATGGCTCTGGTAAAGATATGCTTTCACAGAGATCCATTTCCCGGAACTGCTTCTGGCGCCTCATTGCTTCGGATGTTTTGTTAATGTGTGTTTCTACATAATGATCATCGATATAAGATGCAATATCAGAAAACAGTTTGCTGCTGATCCGATAAGCTGCTTTATCAAAAATGACGATGTATACCGTCATATCATTTTCCATAAGAAATGCGCTGATCGCGTCGATTGCAACCTTCAGCGCCTGAGCTTTCGGATAGCCGTAAATTCCGGAAGAAATCAATGGAAATGCTATGGTTTCACAATGTTTTTCTTTCGCAAGCGCCAGGGATTTTTCATAGCAGGAAGTAAGCAGCTCCCGCTCATGAAACTGTCCGCCTCTCCATATAGGACCTACTGCGTGAATGACATAATTGCAAGGCAGATCATAGGCGTTTGTAATCTTTGCATCTCCGGTCTGACAGCCGCCCAAAGTGCGACATTCCGCTAAAAGCTTTGGCCCTGCTGCACGGTGAATGCAGCCATCCACTCCACCGCCGCCGAGCAGGGAAGAATTCGCGGCATTGACGATGGCGTCTACGGGCATTTTGGTGATATCATTTCTGACGATTTGTAATGGCATAATTAAGCATGTTCCTCTAAATATTTTTCAATCTTTCCAATCAGCGCCTGATCTGCCGGAAGCCAGTCTACGCTGTAAAGAGCCTCTTTGGTGAGCCATTTGGCAGCTTCATGCTCTTTTAGGATCAGATCGCCGGATTTTACATTACATATAAAACAATCCATTGATAGGTGGAATTTTGGATAGTCATATTCTACGGTGTCAAGTAACTGAATGACTTCGATTTTTGTATCTAATTCCTCTTTAATTTCTCTTATGATGGCATGTTCTGGCGTTTCATCTGGTTCGATCTTTCCACCGGGGAATTCCCAGCCGTCTTTAAATTCTCCATAACCTCGCTGGGTTGCAAATATTTTATTGTCAGCAAGAATGATTGCTGCAACGACTCTGATTGTTTTCATGGTAGTTATCTCCTGTTTTGGGTAAAAATTCATATAATTTTAAATGGTTCAATTATTGACAATTTTTCTTTTCATGTTATAATAACCGTAGGTTTATAGTGCTTTTGTGTTGGTGTCTGTTTACAGTCGTCGCATAGCCTGTATCCGCGCTGCCCGAGTCTCCGTGATGGTGTCTGCTTGCAGATGCTTGAATCACGGGGTCTTTTTTTGTCTATAAAGAAGAAAATCATATATTCTAATCATTCGTTTAAGACTACTTCTATCAGAGGTATTAGATGAACTAAGAATATTGGCATTTTCTTTAAATATTGTTTCTAATATTTGTTGATATTGTTCTACATCGATTTTATCTTCCGGCAGAAATCCCAGTAGCCTTATCGCTTTGAAGACGTTTGTTTTTTCTTGTGTCCATATTTCCATTGCAGTGCGACCTGCGATAGCAGTCCGATTTCGCTTGATGGAATCTTCTGAAACGATATCATTGTATGAATGCGGTGCTTTGCTTTCGACCAAGCTACTTTTATAGTCTGAATTTGCAATATAATACCATACTGGAAGTTTCCATGAGTTTTGTTTTGCTAATTCTGGATAAACATATTCTAACAATTTATCGCATGAATACGTAGAATCATGTAAAATAATATTGCGATACCACTGTTCTGAATTTACTGCTCTTGCTAATCCATATACACCTGTTGAGGCTAATCCGATACTTAATGCTAGCATATTTTCATCAATACGACCATCATCGAGTGCTGCAACTTGCATAGTTGGTCCAGGCTGTTGAGTTAATGCAAAAGAATATAATTCATCTTTAAAGCGTCTAAGTAACTTAACTGGAAGTGCAGCTTTTTTTGCGGATAAAGCATCATATAAAATTCCAAAGTCAGAGAGAATGATTTTAGTCATTTCAATTAATTTTCCGTTTATTACTAATGAATGAGAAGAAACTTCACAGTCAGTAGTATCTTTTTGATAGTCAACGAATATAAATCTTTTCTGTAGGGAATTTACTTTTTCTGGTGGTAAACACTCTACTACATCTCCGAGAATTTCTTGTATATCGGAATCTGAAATTGAATATCCGATGAATACAATTGGGTATTCCATAAAAATAGTCAATTCCAAAATAGTGAAAAGGACAG
This sequence comes from Coprococcus sp. AM97-35, assembly GCF_027697525.1. Taxonomy (NCBI): domain Bacteria; kingdom Bacillati; phylum Bacillota; class Clostridia; order Lachnospirales; family Lachnospiraceae; genus Coprococcus; species Coprococcus sp. AM97-35. The sequence goes on from NZ_JAQESL010000011.1 coordinate 53,185, forward strand.
AGTAAATCTTCTTCCATTGCATTTTGCAAACGGATTTCATAAGCAATCTGATGATTGAAAATCTTATAAATATTTCTTCCTTCCAGATTGTCATCTCGTTTGTCCGGTGTGGCGGTCATTCCAAGCCAGAGACGAGGGATAAAATAGTCCATGATGCGTTTGTAACTGGCAGCAGAACTGTGGTGAGCTTCATCAGCGTATGTCAACATAGGTCTAAAGGTTTTTTCAGCCATATTTTCGATGGCAGAAAAACCACAATTATTTAATCGGCTTCATCTCACCTATATCGTTCCTACAGCATTTTTTATACTTCAGTCCGCTTCCGCAAGGACATCTATCGTTTTGACCGACTTTTTTATAAAACCTCGGATGTATCGCACTGTGCATATTATCGGCACGTAATTCCTGTCGGAGAATAAAGAGGAGTATTTCTCCAAAAACTACAGCTGCTCTGGCAAGTCCCAAGCAATCTAGAGCTACCTCCATCAAGCTTGTCTGCATCTTTATCCTATTCCTTCTCCGATAATCAAAGGTTGTTATAGTCTGTGTCAGTCCATCGTATTTGTAGTTATTGTGGCCTATACCATTTCTCAAATCCTTGTTTACCGGTATTCTCAAAGTCTTTTGAATCGGTTCGGCGTTATTTATCAGGTCGGCTTTTTTTCCGTTATCCATCCCTACATATTTTGCATAATCCGATCCTCGTGCACCTCTAAACCCAGGATCATTCAAAAAGCCTGTAATAGCGCTGTCAAAACTTGTGTAATCCGACCTCATCAGTATATTATCCATGCAAACCGGTATGTATAATAGCGATAGCAAAGATTCATACGCATCTTGATAAAAGGACTTAAGGTCCTCGAAAGAGCAAGTAGCAATTCCTAATAAAGGTTCAGGGGTCTTGTAACGCATATATGTCTCTGCAGGTAGAATATTCGGATATATATTCATAAAAGTCGAAAAGATTTCTATCACTTTCCTGTAATCAGAAACCAACGTATCCGTGCCGCCCTTATCATTGACAAATTGATGTAGTTTATCCTTATCAATTACTGCAAGATCAGCAATCAATCCTGCAATAATATCGTCTTCACTTTCCGGATAAAAAAGGTGCTTTGTCTCTTCTTGAACTACTTCCTGCAAACAATGAAGAGCCTTGAGGTAATTATCACATTTATATGAATACTCACCCATCATATGCTTTAAGGCTTCCGGCACATAATCAGTACTTCCTTCATTTAGCAATTGAAAGGCAATACTTCTCCACTCTTTCCATTCTTCCATGTTTTTGACGAAATAAGAAAGCCTGTTGATACGATCCATCATATCAATCTTATCTGTCACGTTTATGAATGGTGTTGTCTTTATAATCTTGCAGTCAAAGGCTTTTACCTTTGCGCAAGGAAGTTCACCAGATATCTCTACAACGTAATCAGCGTTTAATATTCTCTCAGAATTAGCATCTACATCACACTCTTCCACTTTTGCGTTGTAAAGGATTAATCCCTTTTGCCCAGGCAGAGAAATGTTATAAGTCCCCTTAATGAGAGCTCGACAATTAATGCAATTGAAGCGGACTGGATATTCCTTCAGATATCCTCCATCTTCGATTCTCATGTATGTTTTTTTTCCACAGATTGGGCAAACCGCCACTTTAGGAACTACCATATTAATCCTCCTAATAAAATAGGCATACAACCCGAAAATTATATGCCCAGTCCATCCTATATTGGAGCTAGCGCTCGCTGTTCACAGCGAACGCATACTCCTTACAAGTATCAACCACATGGGTTGATACTCGCTCGGCTGCACTGGCATCCATCTTCACTGCGAAAATGGTACCGACCGTAGCCGCGCCAAGGGCAACGACAAACTTCCAGTCAATGGTGACAACAAAGTTCATAGCACTACCTCCTTCCCAGAGCTCAGCTCCAAAAATAATATTGGTATGCTACGTTGCCCTTTCCAATCTTAAATTGGAATATTATAAAATACCACGGTTCGGTTTGTATGTCAATAGCTAATTTCAGATTTTCATAATATCATAGAATATCAATAATAAAAGATATATATACCCAGAACAATAGAATAACTGAGTTACCAACAAATAATTCTTCCATTTAGTACATTATGCTGTAGATAACAGCAACCCCCTTCTTTTCATTAGTTTAACATATTGACTTTAATGTAGTAATTATTGAGTTGTTTCTATATGCAAAACGAATTTTCAATTAGCTTTTACTCAAACATTATCATTGGATTCAAACCAACTAAAATGTCATCTTTATTATATCCCGCCCAATTCTACATAATAATTTTTCAAATCTTCTGTCAATTGTTCTTTCACTCTTGCCCAATCTTCCTCCGTCATCTGACTATACAGTGCATGATTCATAGAAATGACACTTAAATCTTTTGAGTAATACAAAAATCTCTTCCGCTCAAACTTTTCAAATGGATTCGTAAGCATATTTCTGCTAATAGCTTTTCGATCTTTCAGTGTCTTTACATTATACGGGCAGATGCTTCTATCTACCGGAAGTCCCCGGTCAATCCTATTCTGATAAAATCCAATATAACCGTCCAAAACTTTTTCTATGTCTGCATCTCCAATCGTATTAACAACTTTTATAAAGGACAACATAAATGGCATTTTGTACGAAAGTGAATAATCGCGTTCCTACAAAAAATCAAAGAAATCCTGTTTTATCGTATTGTCATTATGTTTTTTAATATTTAGCTCTTTTCGATATTTCTCTACATCATCCGGACTAAATAAGTAAATTGATCTGCTTCCGAATTTATATTCTGCACTCGGTATGATTTTTCCTTTTTTAATCCAGCTGATTACTGTTCCTGTACTGACAAAATATTCTCTGGCAATCTGTTCCTGACTCAAATAATTGCCATACTTATCTTCAAATGAATCAATGTCAACTTCTGATATACGCTCAATCCGCTCTTCCATTCCATCAATGATTACCATTTCTCCCGGCTTATAATCCATTTCAGTAATGTCACCAAACGGGACGTAATATGGATTAGCAAATATTGAATGCATATTGCATGCTTTTACCATAGCACCATATTCATCTACAACATCAATCACGATAACGTTCTTTTTTCTATCTGTTTTTCTTAATCCTCTGCCAATCTGTTGTAAATACAACCCCTTTGACAATGTCGGTCTTGCCATAACAAGAATTCCAAGTTCTGGATAATCCCATCCTTCTGAAATCATATTACATGCACATAAAAAACGAATTTTCTTCTGTTTAAATGCGTTCATTACAGTATCTTGATTTTTTGTCTGACGGGTATAACTTGATGCTAAAATCCCTGCCTGATTTAATAATTTTGCCATTTCATTCGCATGAGCTACATTAACACAGAAGATAACTCCTTGTCTTTTTCCTGCCTCTCCTTCCAGAAAATATTCCTTTAAAACATTCACAATTAATTCATTCCTAGAAGTGACTCTAATCCGTTTTTCCAAATCTGCATTCACATAATCTTTCCCATTAAAACGTACCTTTGAAAGATCAATATTCGTCTCAATTCGGTAAACATTTGCCTTAGCTACTATTTCTTTTTCCATTGCTTCTTTTAAAGACAATGATGTGGAATAAGTCTCAAAAACAGTTTCCAGCTTCTTTTTATCCGGTCTTTGGTCCGTAGCTGTAAGCCCTACTGTAAAATCCGTATCATAATATTGAATAACCCGTTTTAAAATCGGTGCAACTGCATGATGTGCTTCATCAGCGTATGTCAAAGATAGGTCTAAGAAAAAACATCATATTTTCTGATATAGAAAATGAGTGTTACGAATACTCTCAGATAATATTTCTCGATTTGTTCTTATAATGGATGTCTCACGTTTTAATTCATCCTCTATATTATTTGAAGAAAAATTGCAGACCTCCAACTGTCTAAAATATGAATTGCTTAATTGCGGAACAGACATATTATAAATATTATGATTTATCTTTTCATATACTGCTATATCTGCTAATACATTCTGTATTAATTCCTTGTCTGAAAATAATGTTTTAGATAAAATGCATATCCACTCATCAATTAAATCCTCTGAATCATCACTTGTGCTCCATGCTACCAGACCATTCTTCAAACAATCAAGATACTCTTGAAATCTTCTATCCAAATCTGATGTTAAGATATTCCAATCCTTTGGCTGTATATCCTCAAATTTTTTAGGTTTGTTAGATGCAATCAAAAATGCCGTATTTAAATAGTTTTCAATTTTATTTTGTCTATTTCTTGCATAGAATAAGGAAATATCATTATTATGACAAAACCATTTCCTTAGTTCTGATACATCCTCCCAAAATTTAATCGCTGCGTCATAATCAGTTCTGTCAATTAAGTCATATCGAAGCATCAACTCAAATAAATTTTTCTTTTCTTTTAATTGCGAACGATCACAATCCGAAAAAAGTCCATACAGCGTTACCACTTGTCTCCAAAACAACAATTCCCCTTTGTATAAATCAGTTTCTTTTGGAGAATACCCTTCAAATAGATTGATACGTGGATCAATCTTATGTGCTAAATTCCTAATTTCATTAATTCTCTGTTTTTGCATAAGTATTACTCCTTATTTTCAACTTTTCTGAAAGCCTTAGGAGCAATATTGCTGTATCCAATCTCTACATCATTAAATACCGTTCCTTCCATCAAATTTGCAAATTTCATGTGTGGACCATGGTAATATATAGGATTCTTTCCAAAGTCATCTATGAAAATAGATCCACTCCTGCTAACCTCATCATATTTGCCTAAACGTCCAGAAAATTTCTTTGGAATCCCATTTTCATCACAAAGCATATGTTTGGTAAATACACGTCTTAATCCAAGTGTTGAGTCCTCTTCAATACTCTTTAATACGGATATACTTTCACTATATTGCTCAAGTTGTCCTAAACATAATGCTTTTATATACCTTATATTTTTGGCTAATTGATTAGTATTCTCCGCATCATTACAAAATCTCATGATGAAGTTATTGCAAATACCTAATAATTCTCGCCATACATCTTCACTCATTCTGGTTATCCAACACTCGCCATCTAAATATATAGGCTCCTTGTTATTCATTAGCCACACAACATTTAGCAACATGTATTGACATGGCTCACTCTCACTAAGCACTGCTTTATACTTATCATTGTTAAATATAGAATATACTTCTTCGCATGCACTTTGCTGAAATTCATTTTCAATTGGTTTATTAAAATCAACTTTGTTCTCAAGAAGCAACTTTCTAGTAATAACATAAAGTCCTGCTGACGAACCATTTGAAACCAATTCTTCAATATAAGATTTAACTGTAGTGCTATTATCTAGCAATAAATAAATCTCTGCAACCTGTCTTTGAAAATACTCAGAATTTGATACATCAGGATTTTCAAACATTATTTCATCAGCAACAGAACACATTGACTCTAATAACTCTAGCCGCTTTACGTCATCGCTTTCATTTCTATATTCAATAATAGAACCTTTAAGTAAGGTCACATAAGCATGATAATCCAAACTATCATACCTGATTACATTTCTTAAATCTCTACGTAATTCCTTAAATAGTAATGTATCATTTGTTTCCTTTAGCTGACACAGGAGAAGTTTACTGTTTGCAGATTCAACAATTATAGCATTTCTTGTACCCATTGATATTCCAAAATATTCAATTTTATTTAAAACTTCATCTGCAATACTAACTGCTTCCTCTAATTTTTTTATTCTTGAACTAATTTCCAGTGCTTCATTCCTACCATAATATTCCCGTAAATATGTGATTTCCTGAGAAATGAGTATAGGCTCCCATATATTTCTCTCCTCACGTAATTTTTTCAGTGCATCTATCACTTCTTCATATCCACGTTTATACTTATTTCTATTTTCAGCATTATTAGGTCCAATAATTCTAATAACCTTTTCACACAAACGAACTTCTTGCTGCTGACCATATCCACCGCTCGAATTCATTAATTCCAACATCTTCACAATACACTCCACTTCATCAAGTGGTGTCATATTTTTGGCTGATATATACATGCATGCTTCTAATGGTGTACGCAACGAAATCACGTAGTTTTCATGATAATCTTGTGTTATTACAAAAAAGGTGGATTGTGTCAAAGTTCTAATAATTTGCTCATTATACGTTCCTAAGATACGCAATGCAAAGTCGTATGGCATTTTTAATTTAAACTGACTACATACGGCAATACATTTAATAAACTCATCTTTTGCAATTTCAATCTTTTGTTTTTCTTCACTAGTTGCATCATCTATCCCGACACCAATACCTGCTTTTACCAAATCAGATTCTATCTTCTTTAATGCAAACGCAAAAACATTATTTACAGATGAAGACTCCCTGATTCCCTCTTCCAAAATCTTATCTAAACCCTGAAGATTGGCACTTGCTTCCTTAAACACTCCCTTGGAAAGATCGCCACGTAAAATATCAAATGCCTGATAAAACATTGATAAATAGTTTTTACTGCTTTTGGCATAATAATCAATAATACTATTAACATTCTGTTCTGACATATTACATTTTTTACTGAGAATTTCTTTAAGTTGATCAACTTCTGTAGAAATCTCCACAGTAGCCTGACACTCAACAAATTTTTTATTCATGACACTCTCTTCAACATAATTTTCCTCAGTATATACTTCACTTGCATCATTACTCAATTCGTAAGCTGTACTCAATAAATATATTTTTCTTCCTCGTGCAAGAAGAGCTTGATACAATCTATAACATTTTTCTCTTCCAGTACTATAACTAGATGTATCCCATACTAAAAAAGTTGCCTTTGCACCTAAGTTTTCAAGCCTCTCTAGTAAAGCATCTAATGCATTAAAAGCCGGTGAACCTTTTTTATTTATACCCTTTTGTTTATACTCGACGCTCGAATAAAAATTTATGTCAGGATCATTAATATAGACCACCGGATATTTTTTTTCATTAAATATTTTATATGCAACAGCAGCTAACGAAATACTCTTTCCAGTTCCCGTTTGTCCTACAACCAACAGCGGTTTATTATTGGGTTTTCCAACGTTTTCTAACCCTTTTTTTACTTTTCTGTACAAACGATCTTCATAATTTCTGTGAAGATTGAATCCATAAGCATAGCCATACCATTGCGGTTCTCTGACACTGTTTTTAAGAAACATATAAAAATAGTCTTTGTACATATTCTTCGGAATTTTTATCTCATTTAGTAATCCAACATTAATAAGAGTTGCAAATGATTCTGTTTCAAGTAGCTGCCTTTTTTCTATAAATGTTGGAATCGACTTTTTGTCTGCTTCTATATATATCTGGATAAACCTATCAGTTGACTGGTGTTCAAACAATTCTTCAGATTGTAAGAATTCCTCGAAGAAATCATTAATTCCATTTTCAATAAGTACAGCTATCCCCTGATTTTCCAAAGCAGTTAAATATTGATCTTTATTCTTACAATTAAAAATATAAACTTGTTTCTGATTGCTGAATAACCCTCTTAATGCCTTTCGTAACTCTTTATGAGTAAAACAAGGTTCTTCAAAATCTTCTATAAGTAATATACCATTTCTCTTAATAATTTCAGCCACCCTAGCAAGCATTTCTACAGCTTGATCAGTAACATCTTCAGCATCTAATTCATCAATATCTGTTTTAGGATAATTTTCACCAAACAAACGTATCACATGGAGATTCTTTCGATCCATGAGGTTCGCTTGCATATCATCCTTTGACATGATATCCCTCACAGAGCGCATATCATTCCTCAAGGATGCCGCCAATGTCATATCACAGTTAGTTGTTACGATAGAATTCCACGCATAATCTAATACAGACGTACTCAATTTCTTATATTTATGTCCAAACAACAAAACACTGGGTTCATACTGCATTCTTGTAAATAATTCATTTAACATAGATATCACCTCTTTATATATTTTCCTGATTTTATTCGCTCATCTTTTGGCTTTTCCGCAACTGAGGGAATAACCCACATATTCCCAATTTTTGTAGCCCTTTTAATTCTTCCCTCTGAACATAGAGTATTTATCCGTCTTGCTCCAATCCCCCACTTTTCAGCGGTTTCTTTTATTGTCATATAACCGTCCATATTTTATCCTCACAGTAGAAGTATCACATTTTATTATCATGTAATATCAAAAAATATAATACATTATTATTCAATATTTTACACTAGTTCTCGAACAAAATCAATCTGAGCATTTTTTTAAATAAAATCTCGAATCTAAATAAGAAAAACAGCCCTATCAAGTGTGTTAAAGTTAAAAAAGCCAGTCAGACTCAGCATCCAACCGGCTCCTGCCTTAAATCCCTATGAACTTTCTTATCTCATCCTTGAACTTCCAAATAGTCTCCACATGCTCTGGATCCGTGACAATAACTTTCTCAATCAGTTCCTGCACCATTTCCTGCGTCAGTTCATCTGCTCCAGAATACTTTTTCATAACACTAAGTGCCTGAGATAAATTGTCATCCTTCATGGTTTCTGCATCCTTAAACTTCTGCTCCAGTTCTGCTATATCAGCAGCGAGTTTTTCAGCCAGAATCAGATTGTCCTGTCTGCCGACATTATTCTGCTTGTCCAGTTTCTGCTTAAAGGCATCTGTCATATCAAGTAGTTGCCTTATCACAGACCATACTATTTCATTCAGATTATCTTCTATAACATATCGCTTGCAGCATCCATCTTCGCCTGTCTGCTCTTTTGCATGTGGACAGGTAAAATATCTATATGTAACTCCATTACGAAAATATGTCTTATAACTCATTACCCTTCCACAGATACCGCACTTAACTATCCTGTAAAGAGGATATGTCTTTGGAATAACATTCTTCGTTTCACCAATCTCACAAAAGATTTCCTGTGCTTTCAAAAACTCCTCTTTAGTAATTATTCCCTCATGCCTACCTTCCACGATAAACTGATCTTCTTTCGGTACTGATGCAGTATGCTTGCATCCAACACCAATTTCTTCCTTTACATATATTTCATAATAGTCGGCAATAATACATTCATATCTATTGGTTTTGCAACATGATCATTCATGCCACTTGCAAAAGCCATCTTCTTATCTTCTTCAAAAGCATTTGCTGTCATTGCAACAATTGGAATCTGCGATTTGTTACCGTCTTTCAGTTCTCGAATTCTCCTGGATGCTTCATATCCGTTCATAATCGGCATCTGAATATCCATCAGAATCAGACTGTAGTAATTTTGCTTTGCTTTGTTAAACATATCAATACATGCAACGCCGTTCTCCGCTCTTTCTATTATGATTCCCTCTTCCGTCAAAAGTTCCGTTGCAATTTCTGCGTTCAAGTCATTATCTTCTACCAGAAGAACCCTTTTTCCTTCCAGTTTTTTGATATTCAACTGACCGTCTGCATGTTTCGGATTCCTTTTTTCCTCATTTGCTATTTTTAATGGAAGCGTGATTGTAAAAGTAGAACCTGCTCCCGGTTTGCTCTGAACTGTGATCTTGCCATTCATTAAATCCACCAGTTTCTTCACGATTCCCATGCCAAGTCCGCTACCTTCTATTCCGCTGTCTGACGAAGATCGTTCCTGTGAAAATGATTCAAAAATATGTTTTTGGAATTCTTCTGACATTCCGATTCCATTGTCTGCTATGATAAGCTCTAATACACTCCAACCTTCTTTTTCGCCGGGATATTGGTTCAATGTACAGCTTATGTTACCGCCTTCACCCGTGTATTTCACAGCATTACTCAAAATGTTAATCGTAATTTCAGATGATCTTGCATCATCCATATACAGGTATGGATATCGAATGTTCTTATTGACTTTCAGTGTTTGATGTTTTTCTTCTATCGGTTTCCTAAACATATCAATACATAAATCAAAGTTTTTAGAAACATCTGTTATTGTTTCATCCAGCGTTGCGTGGTTGTTTTCGATTCGTGCTAATTCAAGAATGTTATCAATCAAATGCAGCATTTTCTTTCCGCACAATAATATTTTTTCAAAGTAATCCTCTAATATAGTTGGCTCCTTTAAATGTTTCTCTCCCAATTCTGCATATCCAATGATTGCATTCATAGGGGTACGAATATCATGAGACATATTAAACAGAAATGTTGATTTTGCTTTATTAGCTGAATCGGCCAGTCTTGCAGCTTCCTGCAACAGTTTTTGCTGTTTCTGCTCATTTTCTTTTTGCTTCTTATATACAGAATATCCACAGGTACATAATATTAACAAAATACACGCTGTAATGCATCCCAGTACAATACTTAACTTATTCGTCTTCTCAACCATTCCATACGCTTTCTGCATATCCATTTCTATGCAGAAAGCACCTATCACTTCATTAGATTCATCTTCCGCTGTCACAGGATAACAGGCTGTAAAAATAGGTCCCCATGTTGTATCAACAATATCCTGAGAATATACTGTTTTTCCAGAAAGTGCTTTTTCTATATAAGGAACCATCTCCTTTTCAATCGGATCTCCTGGATGTCTGACGTCACCAGCCGATGGATCCAGTCCGTCTACAACGTAAATCAATCTACCGTCTTCATTTCTGGTTGCTGTGTAAATATATCTCGTAGAATTCAGCGTTCTGATTTCATTCATATATGTCGATATATTCTTGAATAGTTCTGTATTCTCATCAGCTTTACTTTTTATTTCATTAAAATCTTTTCGTCCCAGTCTGTGATTTACCAGCTTATGAACCGCATCTGCACTGGAAATATCTCGTTCAATTTCTGTTTTCAGAGCAGTTTGGGTATATGCTTGTTGTAAAATAAAAGTATATGCAACAACAAACAAAATCACCATTGCCAGAAGGAATACCAACCGTCCCTCAAAAATTTTCCAATGATTTACCGGATTTTGATCTTTTCTTTTTTGTTTTATATAGTTATTTTTCATCATCGTATTTCACATGCCTTTTCCCTAATTTTAGTTTAATACAAAAACGCCTCAACTCTTCACGTATTTTGCAAACATGGGTTACATTTCCAGACTCATCCCTTCTTTTTATAGTAAAAAGCATCCTGTGCCAACTGCCATCACACATACGGTATTCAGTGGGTTTCTGTCATAACAAAACCCTCTCTATGTTTCCTAGCTGCTTTTCCCATGCATCCAGGAAGGCAATTACAGCCAGTTTTCCAGAACATCATTCAGCTTATTCATATCCAGCGGTTTCGCGATATGTCCATTCATGCCTGTATTTTTGGCCAGCTGTACATCTTCTGCAAAAGCATTGGCAGTCATGGCAACAATAGGCAGTTTTCCCTTTTCACCCGGAAGGCTCCTGATTGCTGCAGTTGCCTCATAACCATTCATGACAGGCATTTGGATATCCATAAAAACAAGATCATACAATCCTTCCGGAGAAGCTTCCACTTTTTCAACTGCGATTTTTCCATTTTCTGCCGTTTCCACTTTTGCACCTGTCATCTGCAGAATTTCACCAGCAATTTCTCTGTTCAACTCATTATCCTCAACCAGCAGAATCTTTTTTCCCGTGTAGTCTGATTCTGACAGCTTCTCCAAATAATTTCTTGCTGTTTTTTCTTTTCTGCCTGAAGTAAACTGCCGCAGTGTAGCCGTCAGCCGGGAACGGAACAGCGGTTTTGCAATAAAAGCATCTACACCTGCAGCCTTTGCTTCTTCTTCAATTTCGCTGAATTCATAGGATGTCAGTACAATGATGGTAATCTCTTTCCCGATCCGTTTCCGGATCTGTCTGGCAGTCTCTATACCATCCATATTCGGCATCTTCCAGTCTAAAATAACAGCAAAGTAATCATCTTTCAACTCATGCCGTGCATAACAGCACTCAACGGCTTCCCTGCCAGAGAGAACCCATTCACCCATAATACCGATTTCCTTCAGTGTGGCAACTGTACTTTCACAGCATGTCTTATCATCATCCACTACCAGAACCGGCAGATTCATCAGATTTTTGTCCTGTTCTTTTTCTTGTTCCTGAAGCTCCAGATAAATTGTTACTGTGATTTTAGTTCCCTTATGTAAGGTACTGTCCACTTTAATAGTGCCATTCATCAGGTTCACAATATTTCTGCTGATTGCCATTCTAAGACCGGTTCCCTGAACTCTGGTTGTCCGTTGGTCATCTGCACGGCTGAAAGGATCAAACATGATTTTCTGGAATTCCGGTGACATACCGATTCCATTATCCTCAATCGTAAATTCATAGCATCCAAGTTCTGAAAATCCATTGGGTTTTTCCTCTATCGAAAAAGTAATATTTCCACCATCCGGTGTATACTTGATCGCATTACTCATCAGATTCACAAATACCTGCTGAATCCTCAAGCTGTCACCACAGACAGCCTCATGTTCAATATGATTGATGTGTATATCAAAATTATGTTTATGTTCATCAAGCACCGGTTTCGTAAGTGTAATAAGATTATCTACCAGCTCTGACAGATTGAAATCTTCCTGTGCCAGTGTCATTTTTCCACTTTCAATACGTGCCATATCCAATACTTCATTGATCAGCCCCAGCAGATGGCGGCTTGATTCTGTGATCTTGCTGAGGCATTCAATGACTCTGTCCTGGCTCTCAATATTTGCTCCTGCGATTGCCGTCAGACCCACAATCGCATTCATTGGTGTCCGGATATCATGGGACATATTGGAAAGGAATTCCGTTTTCGCACGATTTGCATTTTCTGCGGACCGGTAAGCTTCTTTCAGTGCCTGACGGGATTCAATCTCTGCTTTCTTTTCCTGTGTCACATCCATGGATGCCAGCAATACCTTTTCCAGCTTTCCATTCTTCCATTCCAAGGGAATATAAGAAGCGATTTTATAAGTCTTTTCATCCAGGCTGCAATACTCAAACTTATAAATATCATTTTCACTTTTCAGTTTTTTCCGAATATTATCCGGGGTTATCAGGATATCTATAGCTTCCAATGGTTCCAGTGTCTTATATTTTTCAAGAACCTGCATCTGAAAATCATGATAAAATCCCAGAGGTTTATATATCATCTGTCCATTCAGATTGTAGAATTCATATCTGTCATTTTCCAGATCACAGACAACAAAGCGGTCAACCAGACGCACAATACTCTGAATCAGCTGCTCCATGGAAGCATTATCCGCTGCCATCTGCAGATGCCGTGCGCTCTCTACCTTTGCCTCTGTGATATCACGCAGAAAGATCATGGCATATTCTGAATCCTCGATCTCGCCACGTATGACCACATTGCGGACCCATCGTTCTTTTCCATTCAGAGTGATACGGCACTCTAAAGCCAATTCGGTTTCCAGACCCTTCAGCCTTTCTGCAATATAACCACGGTCGTAAAAAGAGGATACCGCCTTCTTATCTGTCTCCACAACATAGGAATCCACAAAATGCCGGATCAATTCATCCCACGTATGACTCTGTTCAAAGACGGTCATCAGGGACGGTTCAACTTTAAAGGTATCAAAAGTATTCGTTTCCAGATTCACATAATACTCGCACAAATCTGCTTTCGTAAAAGCCCGGTGGAAAGCAGCAGATTTTTGTGCCTGCATGATTTCTTTTTTCTCCCCATCAATGTTAATAAAAATCCCGGCAATCCTGCTGGCAGAACCATCCAGACGGCGTATTACTTCTGCCGATGCCCGAAACCACTGGTATTGATTATCCTTCATTCTCATACGATACTCTACCTGGTATTTTATCTGGTTCGTCTTATCCTTAATTGCCGCCTGAAGCTGCACCATTACTCTTTCTTTATCCTGTGGATGCAGAAGATCTGACCAGGATTCCAGTTTATTCGGAAAGTCCAGAGTGTCATGATAGCCAAGCATTTTTCGGAATTCATGACTCCAGTTTACATTCACAATCTCACTGTTTTCGTCACAGTCAAAATACCAGAAGCCGGAACAGATAGCCTCATTGAGCAGTGTCAAATTTACATGATCCCAGTTGACCTGTACGGACATAACCCAGATCTGTCTGCCCGCCTCATCTGTCGCATCCTCTTTACAAAGCCGTACATTTTTCACTGTACCGTCTGCTGCAAGGATCTGTGCTTCTCCTGTTCCGTGAAGCTGCAAAAAACGGTCTCGCTCCAGTCTATCTTCCTCGTCATAAAAGAAATTTCTCAATGAGCCTTTTGTCTGTTCCATGAAAGTATCGAATGTATATCCCGTACTATGCAACAGCAGATTATTCACAGACAAAATAGACAGGTTTTGGTCATAAGATCCTGTCATTATACCTACCCCGCCATTATTTTCCAGTGTTTTCTGTACGACCTGTGACATGACCTGTGTCTGCCCCGTTACAGTCTCACCTAAGGAATATATTTTGTCTTCATAATTTTTCATTTTATAAAAATCCTTTCTCCGTCTTATGCCTTCTTCATCTTGCTTTTATCTGTATACAGAAAACCTGTCCCTGCCAGTTTTGTTACCCATTTTTGCATGCAAAAAGGACACTTGCTAAAATCTGCCAGTGTCCCTACTATATTTCTCTAAAATGACACATCTATATAGTATAAAAGGTATCGGAATCTCTTCTGTTCAAACATCTTTTCCATATATTATGATGATATGGAAACAGTGGCAACCGGCTGACATGGTCAAGCTTTCTGACTTTAGTCCCTTCTGGCTTTGCGCTCCTGCCTTTCAACAGGTTTGCCTTTAAAATAATCTCTTTTTTTAAAAATTAAACTACCATAAAAATTTTTACACGTCAATAATGTTGGATAGAAAATCTGTGTATTTTGCGTATGCCAGCCTGCATTGTCATCTTTTAGCCCTCCTGTCAATTGTATTCCACTAATTCATGAACCCTGCTAATCATTATGAACATACCTTAAAATCGTTTTTATAACTTCCTCAATCACAATCGGTTTTGACAAATGTGCATTCATTCCTGCTTCCATACACTTTTCTGCATCTTCCCTAAACGCATTTGCAGTCATAGCAATGATAGAGATTGTTTTTGCATCCTGCCGTTCCAGGGATCTTATTGTTTTTGTGGCAGTAAGCCCATCCATCACCGGCATCATGACATCCATTAAAATAACATCGTATGTTCCTGATTCGCAGGCTTCAAAGTGCTGAACAGCTTCTAACCCATTTTTCACTGTTTCTACTTCAGCCCCATTTTCCATCAGCATAAATTCTGCTATTTCCGCATTCAGCTCATTATCTTCAGCCAATAATATCCGGACACCTGATAGATCTGCATTGAAATCTTCTTTTTCTTCCGGTCGTGCATTCGTATCAATTTCAAATGGAAGTATTACACTAAAACAGCTCCCTTCACCCAGCTTACTTTCAACTGTTATGGTTCCGCCCATCTTTTCTACAAGTTGTTTCACAATAGGCATTCCCAGACCTGTCCCATTATAATCAGAACGTGGGGAATTATCTGCCTGTACAAATGGAGTAAACAATTCATTTTTTATAAATTCTTCTGACATTCCAATTCCATTATCTTTTATTTTAAATTCACATGTCATGTGATCTTCTGATCTTTCAATCGTTCTCATACTCATGTAAATAGAACCATTCACCTTATTGTACTTCATACTGTTTGTAAACAGATTCATCAATACTTTTTTCAGATGAACTGCATTGCTCCAAACATATATACCACTGTAATCATCATGTTCTCCTATAACATGAAGTCCTTTTTCTTCTGCCTGAAAAGATAGTGACTCCGTGATTTCCTGACATACCTGATCCAGATTGATGGATTCATCACTAAAAACCACGGTATCCGATTCTAACTTTGCCATATCCAAAACATCATTTACCAATGATAATAGCAGTTTCGAAGACTCATTTATTTTATTCAGGCAATCTTTTGCCCGCTCACCATCATTTCCGCTTTTTTCAAGAATTGTAAGCATGCCCATAATGCCATTGATCGGTGTCCTGATGTCATGAGACATGTTATTTAAAAAGGAAGTCTTAGCCTTATTGGCACTCTGTGCTTCTACAAGTGCATTTTGTAATTCCTGCCGTTTTTCTTCAAGCTCCTGATTCAGCTTCAATGCCTGCTCAGCAGACTTCTTGGATTTTTCTTCCGCACGTTTTGATTTTTTCAAAGAATCAAGAATTATACACAGAACAACGAAAAAAGAAATTCCAGCGATAAGTGAAACTGTCAGTAAATTGTCCTGAATAAAATCCTTCGCTGTAACTTTTCGTGAGGAAGCATTATACGAAACTACTGCACCTGAAAATTGAGTTGTAGGCATAGATGTCAGTGTTTTATTCAGAATGGACAAAAGAACCGGTTCTCCCTGCTGAATAGCAAATGGAACATCAGCTTCTTTTGTCAGGAAAACACTATGAAGCTTATTATTTTTCAAATAGTCTGAAACAGTACCTGAATTGCTTACAATACAATCCGTCTCCCCTTTCTGCATTGCTTTTACTGCTGCATCTGATGTTTCATATTCCACAACCTTCCATTGCGGATAATTGTATGAAAGATATGCTTTCAATGCAAAATCATCTTTTTCAACGGCAACTGTATTCTCTTTATTTTCATCAAAAGAATTCTTTGCCGTAATTGCTGCCATATTGAGAGTCAGCAGCGTATCCGACAAAGCAAATCCATTTGTTTCTGCAAAGTATGGATTCTGGTTTGCATGAAAAATCAGGTCTATTTTTCCATCCTGCAATGCCTGAAGCAGTTCACTTCTTGTATCATATCCATTTAATTCAAATTCCAGAGTCTGACCTTGCAGACAATTTTCTGCAAGATCCACATAATCTGTGATAACACCTGTCAATTTACCTGTTGATGAATCTACACTGCTGATACCTCCATCCTGATTCAGATACCCTATCCGGATTGCTCCATGCTGCCCGATCCACTCCTTTTCTTCTTTTGAAAGAAAGGAGCTGCTCTGTGCAGAAAGATAACGCCTGTAGAGATCATCAGTGTAAAATGGATTGTCATCCTTGATTCTGCGCATAGCATTATCCAGTGCTTCTTTGATATCCGGACGTTCTGGATTTATAGCGAAATAGATTTCTGTCTCTCCAATACTTGTAATCGGCGAAATCTCCGATTCTTCCCAACGGTGGTCTTCTTCCGAAACGAAGCAGTCAATTTCATGGTTCGACAGTTTGTCCATAATTTCTGTGGTTGTAGAAACATTGATATGCTTCGTATGCAGACCATATTTTGATTCCCATTCATTAAGCACATCCTCCAGTATATTATCTTTAGACACACCAATATTTTTTCCCTCAAAAGAATCCAAATTTCCTGCTGTAAGATCCATATTGGATGCATTCGTATAGATGTAATATTTCTCTTCCCCCATAGGCATATCGGAAAAAAGCATATTTTCAGCACGTTCGTCTGTATAGGAAATGCCACCAAGAATATCAATCTCTCCATTTTCCAACTGTGTAAAGCAGTTTTTCCAATCACTTGTTATGTATTTATATGTCCATCCTGCGTAACCTGCAATATCTTGAAGATACTCATAACCATAGCCGCTTCTTTCTCCCTTTTCATTGACTACATTATAAGTTTCCTCAAAAGATCCTACCCGGATAACATGATCAGAATTTTCTTGGGCAGATGTGGAAACAGGAAAAACAACCAAGCATATCATTGTGCAAAATATAAAGTAACAAAATTTGAAATTCCTTATATTCTGTACTAATTTGCACTTCTTCATCTTTCTCCCACCCTCCAGGCTACAGTCGCTTGCTTGCTTCTAGATTTTAATTTTACATTCATTAATGTTCAATACCCCCACAACATTTTTATAAATATCTTTGCGACAGCTTTTGCTGTACTTTTACTATAATTATACTCTACAGCCAACTTGTGTCAATTTACTAACAGAGTAATTACATTATCCTTTTTCTTATTTCGATATATCCAAAAATAATATCACCAATCAAGAGAGATATCCGACAATTCCTATATATCCATCTTTCTTTAAAGAAGACCATAAGGTATGCAGTTTCAGATCAAACATCTGCCTTTTATTTTCCACCTTTGCCATTAACTGTAATGAGATTTCTGTATTCTGTATTGATGTTTGGTCCAGTAACGCTCTGATATGTTGAATATCTTCACTGCTTACTTCGAACAGTTTGGATATATCAAACTTCGGATCATCTCTCTGGCACAGTATCTGCCGGTTTCCGTTAATTATAATCAGCCGACCTGAAATTGCATTATACTCAATGGAAATTTTGCCACTGTCCATTTTAAAAAACTCTATCTTTTCCTGCATGAGCTTAATGACATGCTGCGAATAATTTTTACGGGGTAAAGACTTTTCCTTTAGTATTTCGTCAGAGAGCCTCTGTGCTTCATAATACTGTTTATTATCATTCGTTTCATTCGTATACATCTTGGAAAACTGAAGGCTTAGTTCTTTCAGGCACTTAAGAAGAACCGGATTGAACTGCCCGCATTGCCCGTCCAGAATCATCTTGATTGCGGTATCATGCTCAAATGCTTTCTTATAACATCGTTCACTGGTAAGAGCATCATAAACATCCACAATAGACACCACCTGTGCAGAAATTGGTATTTCTTCACCTTTCAGACCATCCGGGTAACCCTTTCCATCCCATCTTTCATGATGCCATCTGCAGATTTCCCATGCGGTATGTACCAGTGGATGATTTTGTAAAAAATGCATATCCCAGATCATGGATGCTCCAATCTCACTATGAGTTTTCATAATTTTAAATTCTTCATCGGTCAGTCTTCCGGGTTTATTCAGTATTTCTTCCGGAATGCGTATTTTACCAATATCATGAAGCGAAGAAGCGGTTGTGATTATAGCAATATCGGTCTCCGTCAGATGATAAGCATCCGTTGTTTTTAACAGTTGTCTCAGCATCATTTTCGTCGCAGTACGGATATGTAAAATATGTTCGCTGCTCTCACTGTTGCGTGACCCTAATACATTGCTCAGAATTCTGAGCATAATATCATTGTTTTCTTCTTTTTCATAAACCTGATCAACAACCACATTGATCAGACGCTTTTGGTTCGCATAAAGTTCTAGGGTATTCTGGACTCTTTTCTTTACAATAACAGAATCAAAAGGTCGTGTAATATAATCTGTAATTCCCATTTCATATGCTTTACGCATAACATCAACAGATTCTTCAGCAGAGATCATAATAACTGGAGTTTCATCAATACACTGGCTTCTTTTCATTATTTCCAAGACTTCAAAACCATTCATCTGTGGCATATTGATATTTAAAAGCATCAGATCAATTCCAATATTTTCTCCTATCATCTGGATTACCTGATTTCCATTTTCAGCTTCCAGATAATCATAGGTTTCTCCAAGAAATTCTTTCAATATATCCCTGTTAAACTTTGCATCATCGGCAATCAGTATTTTTTGTCTTTTATTCATATTTTCTATTTCCTTTATTCTTGTGGTCTTTAGAAATCCTATAAATTAAAAAAGGCACTTCCTATCGATAGTTTTTTAATCACTTTCCTTAAGAATGCTAATTATATTTCTTGCATAACTGTTTATTTTTATACATATTAGCATCTGCATCATCCAATAACATCTGCATTGTACACGACATATTATCGGAGGATAATGCCCATCCGCATGCATAGTCGATTGGTATTTGATTTTCATAACTATTTAATCTATCTTTTTCTCTGTACAAACCTTTTAATATTTCCTTAATTTCCGCCTCATTTGTATGATAAATGACTGCTATAAACTCATCTCCGCCATATCTTCCAACAAAATCCTTTTCTGGAATAACACTTCGCAAAAACTTTGAGAAATTCATTATTAACTGATCTCCTGCGGAATGTCCCATTGTATCATTTACAGTTTTTAGATTATTTAAATCAAACATTATGCATGCTGTAGAACCTGTAATCATATCTTTTTTATTAAGAAGCTCATTACAGGCATTTTTATTTGGCAGTCCAGTATGGGCATCTACGAATGCTTTCTGTTCCAGCAATCTGTTTTGCATTGCCATCTGCATTGCCTTTAGAGTCTGCATAATAACCAATATCACCAGAATCAACATATCAAGTGCCGACAAAAGCTCTATAGTACGAATCTTTATAGCGATCTTTTCTGAATAGCTTTCTGCGGAAGAGACAGTTTCATCTGCCATCGTAAAATATATTTCACTCATATTAACAATGTCTGTATTTTCGTATCCCTTGTTTCTTACTGCTTCAATTTCTGTTTTCAATTTATCCCAGTAATCACTCTGGATTTTCAATTTCCCCTGATATTCTTCGTCATTGAGTTTTACCAGATTATAATGTCCATCCTGATATCTCAATCCAAGAAGAATGTCATCCAAATATTTAATTAATTCATCATTTTGGTTTCCTGTAATTTCTAATTTTACTTCGCGCTGTGTAGCGCCACGTACCAGACCTGCATAATTTATTACGCGTGCTGTCCCCTGCAGCCTGCTAATCTGAATCATCATAAAAATAATAAGAACCACTAATATCAATATAAGGAAACTTTGTATAATACCTATTATATTTTTATTTTTCTTGCTTGTCTGCATTTCACCATTTATCCCGAATCTTAAATAATATTCATTTCAATAACTATGCTATTCATTTACTTTCTCCCTATATTAGGGACAAATATCTTTAATAGTATTTTTTATCTTTTCAATATCCAGAGGTTTTGCCAAATTTGTAATATCAATTCCTCTCACGATATCAGCCTTCATATGATCTGCATACGTTACAGCGTTTAATTCGGCTCTTGACCTTGTTAAATCCCTTTGACTGCTATCTGCACGAATGCCTATATTCACCAGAACAACCAAACCGAAAAAGAGCATTGTCATTGCAGACAATGCATCTTTAACGTGGCAACTGGCTACCATTTTACAGGTCCTATAGCTTTGCGTCGCAGACTTTCATCTGTTTTGCCGTTTTTCTTATTATAGCTTTTAAACATATGAAAAAAACTGAGTTTATTATACTCTAATGCTCGACTATGTACAAGAAAAACATTACCGTTTTTACGCCTAAAAGCAAAAAAAGAGTTTCCTGTTCATGATTTTTAACCGGAGTTATTCTTTGCTGCTTTTTAATTCCTGCGATTATTCTTTAAATTCCACAGCATGCTTTCTCTTCCAGATCGGAAAAAGATTCCTCTGACAGACATAATTCTTCCGCTCTTTGATCCCGATCGTATGGAAAAATGTCTTCCACATCCCAGTGTATTCATCTTCGTACTCTTCTGTTTTCCGAAGTGCCTCAAACTCTCCGCCTGTCAGATAACGAAGATAATTTTCTCCGTCTTTTGGATGGATGCAGGCGGTCTTCCGGTTATCATCGACGATCATCCAATATTCCGATGGCATACGGTCTGCGAAATGTCTTCCAACCAGCATGATCACATCACTTTTGGGTTCTAGATGGCTGACATACACACGCCCGTCGAGACTTTGAAACCGGGCGAATTCACGGAAATGATGGCTTTCATTTCCGACACTACGGTACAGTTCTATTATCCGCATTACATGTGGATTGGTATAATTTTCGAGTACACCCGCTCCCATGGCAAATCCAACTCGTAAAAAATTATAGATTGTCTGCAGTGCGTCTTCTTCTGCTGAAAGGGATGCGTAATACACATACAGATATGCTCTGGAAGAAATATCTCTGCGGATAGACCGGGTGACTTTTTCTGCTTTGAAGCTGTCCCCATCTACATGGATATATTCGTCCAATAATGTTGTCTGGAAAATCGGTTCTTTTTTCAACTGTATCTGATCATGACCGATTAGCAAAGCATCTGCCCATGCATCATAGATGCATGTCATGATGTCTTCTAACCGGTCCTTGCAAGTATATATCTTCATAAATTTCCTGCTTTCTCATATTGCTATAAGTATTTTCTGCCCTAATGATGTAACTATCCAATTCCGAAATCAGCAAGTGTCATCTGTGAAAATCCTTCATTTGCATGAGCCATTTCCCAGGATTCCTTCCGGTCTACGCTGACCAGCTGTCTTGTGATATAAGTCTCTTCAAGTGGTGTGTGATACATCTGTTTTCCACCACAGGTGATGAAATAGTGCGCTCTTTTCAGCACAACTCCCATTTTCTTCAGACTTGTGAAATCCATTCTGCCATATCTTCGTGCATTTACAATACGGCTGGCTGATTTCGGTCCGACTCCGGGTACGCGGAGGAGTTCTGCATAGCTTGCCGTTTCTACTTCAACGGGAAATAATTCCAGATGGCGTAATGCCCAATCACACTTCGGATCCAGAAGTTCGTTAAAATTCGGTTTCTCTATGGTTAAAAGTTCATCTGCCTGAAATCCGTAAAACCGGAGCAGCCAGTCTGCCTGATAAAGCCTGTGTTCACGCAAAAGCGGCGGTGGAGTTCCAATCTCAGGCAGAACAGGATCTTCATTCAGCGGGATATATGCCGAATAAAAGACACGTTTCAGATCAAATCCCTGATAAAGCTGCTGCGTGGTCTGTAATAAGGTATAATCGCTTTCACCTGTCGCTCCGATGATCATCTGGGTGCTTTGTCCTGCCGGTGCAAAGTTGCGTTTTAATCTGTACATATCATGTGGTGCAAGTTGATATGCCTGATTCCAGGTGAAGGAAGAATCCAATAGAGCAGGATTTGACTGTGCAGTAATTGAGGATACATCTGCTGCTTTTTGCAGCGCTGCCCTGCTATCCAGTTTCCTTTGGAACTGTTGTTTGGAAGTATCAGAAAAAATTCCGTTATGCAGGAACTGATTTCCACGACTTCTTTCCATATATGATGATTTTCCGATTGCCATGCGATGTGCGGCAATGGTATTCTGCACCTTTCCCATCGGACTTAGGATTGTCTGCATAGTCTTGTTCGGTGCCAGCTTACGAAGTCCCTCAGAAGTTGGCAGTTCCAGATTCACGCTGACACGGTCTGCCAGATAACCGGCAGCTGCAAGTAATTCATCCGAAGCCCCCGGAATCGTCTTCACATGAATGTATCCATTAAAATGATATTTGGTGCGGAGAAGTAACAATGTCTCGCATATCTTTTCCATCGTATAGGTTGGATTTTTCAAAATACCGGAACTTAGGAAAAGTCCTTCTATATAATTCCGTTTATAAAATTCGACTGTAAGATTACAGATCTCTTCCGGAGTAAATGTAGCTCTTTTTACATCATTGCTCGCACGGTTAATGCAGTATTTGCAATCGTAGACACAATGATTGGTCATTAAGATCTTAAGTAAAGAAATACATCTTCCGTCTGCCGCAAAGCTGTGACAAATTCCACATGAAACGGCATTACCGAGTTCTCCTTTCTGTCCCCGGCGACTTGAGCCGCTTGATGTACATGCGACATCATACTTTGCAGCATCAGCAAGAATATGTAATTTTTCCTGTATTGTATAATGCTCATTTGTCATTTCTGTATTCATATTTCTATTATACAAACATACGTTCGCCTATGCAAGTGTTTTTTACAGTTAAAACAGAGGCAATCAAGAATTGACCTGAATATACAGACAGGGTATGTACAGCTTCATTTGCCATACATACCCTGTTTTAGTAAACATATTTTCTTTTATTTAAGAAATACTTTTGCTCCATGCTTCATGCAACTCATCAACGAATGACATCACGTTTTTTGATCTGCACTGCCATGTCTGGATAATTGGTGATAATTGCAGTTACTCCTGCATCGATCAGCCATTTCATATCCGCTTTTTCATTGACTGTCCAGACACGGACATTCAGATTGCTGCCCAGATATTCTTTCAGGAAATCTGCCATTTTTACATGATATACTGCCGGATGCAGTCCGTCTACTTTTGTATTCTTCGCATACTCTGCAACATTCAGGATCACATCACTGTACAGATAAGCGGTTTCTGCTTCCGGCACAATTTTCTTCATCTGCTGGATGCTGTAATGGTTAAAGGAAGAATAAATCACCCGCTCTTCCATTCCTGCTTTTTTTACAAGATCCGCAACCTTCTGCTCGATTTCCGGATACCAGTAAATTCCTGTTTTCAGCTCAATATTGACCTGGATACCGGATGCTTTTACCGCATCCAGTACTTCTTCCAGGGTTGGGATCTTTGCTGCGGAATACTCCGGGAATTTGTTTTTCAGTACTGTAAGCTTTTTTAACTCTTTTAAGGTATAATCCTTGACCCATCCCTTTTTTTCTGTAACTCTGTCGATGGTTTCATCATGGATCACAACCGGGATTCCATCCTTTGTAAGCTGTACGTCAAGCTCGATTCCGTCAGCACCCTGTGTGATTGCCAGTGCAAATGCTTCCAACGTGTTTTCCGGTGCATATCCGCTTGCACCTCTGTGTGCAAATATTTTTGTTTTGCTCAATGTTTACTACCTCGATTCTTTTTAATTATTTACAGTATTGTAGTCAGTGATCGCTTTGTTGATCGAATCTGACATTTTCTGTACTGCTGTGTCGACATCTTCTTTTCCATTCAGCATGCTTTCGATTTCAGACTCAACAGTTGCTCTTGCTTCCGGGAATACACTTAAAAGCGCACCGCAATATTCCGGTGAAGAATCATGGAGCTGATCGATTGCTGTCTGGAACTGAGGATACTGCGCGATATTATCTTTGAATGTCTGTTCATCGTGTGCTTTTGTGGTAACCGGGAAATATCCTGTCTGTGCATTCCAGTATGCCTGTGATTCCGAAGAGATCAGGAATTTTACGAATTCCCATGTTGCACAGAGTTTCTTTGGATCTTCAGTCCGCAAACTGTCTCACTAAAATTTCGTTATAAAATTATAGATATAAATATTATGCTCTCTTCCGTTCTTCCAGTGTTCTGGATATTTCTTCTGTCTTTTCATCTGTTAATATGTAATGTTTTCGGAACACAAGTAATCCGATCAGCAGTACAAGAATCGGAATGATCGTCATACACATCCGAAGTCCCAGCCTGGAAACAGGAGCGATTGCCGTCAGTACTTCTGCCGTTTCATCCTTCTTGATCTGGAAGATCTGAATAACGATCGAAGCCGCAAGTGCAGCCACGCCAGATGCAAGCTTTACCACAAAGGTCTGCATCGAAAAAATTACCGATTCGTCACGCCGGTTATTTTTCAATTCCCCGTAATCTACCGTATTTGCAAGAAAAATCGTCACAATGACATTCAGCATACCCATCGCTGACATAATAAGGAATGCCGGAACCAGAAGCAGATAGACACTGGTACTTCCGGAGAATGCAATCACAAGAAGGATCAGATATCCTGCAAATGCCATGGAAAAGCTGACATAAAAAAGATTTATCGTATTCATAAATTTCCGGAACAGCGGAAACAAAATCATCATCGCAAGAATCTGGAATGCACCGCCAAAGGTATTAAAAAGTGTATAATTGTTCTGCCATGCTTCCGGACTGAAATCATATTTGAAAAAGTAAATGACCAGATTCGATGTAATATATAATGCGGTATTGATCATAACAATTGCCACAACCATGGTTAGTGCCTGGTCATTGCGAAACAGTGCCCGGAACATTTCTTTTACCGTTGCTGTTTCCATATTTACCGAAGATTTTTCTTTAATAGAAAGGCAGGTAATCGTGATAAAAATGAAAAACAAAACCGCAATGATCAGTGCAAAATAGCGATATCCAAGCCGTTCAATTTCCGATGCACCTTCCCCGCCTGCCAGTTTGCCAAGCGTGGATACAGAAAGCACAGTAATGATCGTGACGATGGCAGAACCAACGCCGGCACAGGAACGTGCCATTGCAGAAAGATTTTCGCGCTCTTTTCCGCTTTCGGTAAAGGCAGGAATCATGGACCAGTATGGAATGTCCATCATCGTATAAGTTACGCCCCAGAGTATGTAGGTTACAGCCGCATAAGCAACCAGTCCTCTGCCTGAAAGAGAGGGCGGTGCAGCAAACATCAGATACAAAACAATGGCATTTGTCAGTGTACCGATAAAGAGCCACGGTCGGAACTTGCCCCATCTGGTTTTCGTCTTTGCTACGATAATTCCCATAATTGGATCGTTAAAAGCATCAAAAATCCGGGCGATAAACAGGATCACACCCATTGCCACAGCACTGACGCCCATGATGTCCTGATAATAATAAAGGACATAGGACGCTGACAGCATATAGACCATATCTTTCCCTACAGCCCCGATTCCGTAGGCAAACTTTTCTTTTCCTTTTAGTTTCTGTACTTCTCCCATAATAAATTCCCCCTTGTCAGATTGTAATGCCATCGATCAGAATGGATACGACTTCATCTAATGCCTCATGATAAGAAATTCCATTCTGGACCAGCACATCTCTCTGGAAAAACTGTTCTAATGTGGCTTCCATCATGGTTTTTAAAATTGGAATCTGGATATTTCGAATTTTTCCTTCTGTGATGCCCTGTTCCAGTAATGAAATCGTACTCTCCCACCCGGTTTCCAGACGGGATTTTACTTTTTCATAAACTTCGGGATACCTCTCCTTTAACTGATAAAGCTGTCTGAGATCAAGCTCCCGATACCCTTCCGGTAACACACCAAGAATTGCTCTGATTTTACCAACCGTATCCAGACTCAGATCTTGAAGAACTTCTTGTTCACTTTCTTTGATCGAGGAAAAACAATAATCAACCATCTCCAGAACCAACGAATTTTTGTCAGGAAAAACAGTATAGATTGTTTTTTTGCTGATTCCCAGAAGAGATGCAAGATCATCCATTGTAAATTTTAATCCCTTTTTTTGAAATGCCTGGATGGTTGCTTCGAGAATATCGCCTTTTAAATTTTGATTCGGCACAAGATCATCTCCTTTTGGAAACTATTTCTCTTGTAATAGTTTCCTTGATTGTAGCATCTTTGCACACAAAAAAACAAGCAACTAAATTCACAAAAATAGTTTCTTGTTTTTGGTAACTTTTTAATATTGAATGACATCTCTTTTTCTGCGGATACATTTTGATTTAAAACTCTCTTGGTTGCAATTTTTTTTAGTATAAAAACAGCTGCGGAATTGCTTCCACAGCTGTTGCGTGCTTGAAACCGTACCTCTACACTGTGAACTGACACAGGTTTTTTACAGGGGGATTTAAAAATTTAAATTGTATACTTTTCCAAAAATGTTTCTATGAACAAGAACACATAACCTGATAACAAATAACCAATAAACGATGACATTGAACCATAACCAACCGTCTATAAGCTTTGTTGAAGATATACCCTGTACGGAAATTCCTACTTAGATATCCACATCAAACAACACTGTCTGATTGTAACGATCCAGTGCAATCTGCATTTCCATAATTGTATTGGAAATACGGTCGTATTCCTGACGGATTACTTCCAGATCATAGTTGATATATTTATATTCCGGTACCGATCCGGATGAACTGAAGGAATTACTATACACACGCATTTTCGGAAGCCGCTTGCGCATATCGTCAAGAACAGCTTTTCTTTTGTTAAGCTGCGCCATTCGGATCAGAATGCTGTCAATGCTCATCTCCTGATTGCCAACCTGCACTTTTGCGGTGGCATTTGTCAGGTTCAATGTATGTTTGATAGTAACAATCTTCCTGTCGATCTCATCAATTGTATTTGCAATGGTCATATAATCATATTCCGGAATGACCGGCTCCTCATTGACCGCAGCCACATAGGTACTGGATGCTGCCTCCTTGTTTACCCAGAATGCTTTATCTTCCTCAAGGCTTCTCAACATCTTGTTTGCATAAGCTGATGTAATTTTCTTCATGATTTTTGCCTCCCATACTGTTCTCTTGCTTACAATATAAATGATGTAACCGGATTGCTCCATTGCTATGCAATTCCCGCAATCCTCGAACACCATATAAATAATATCTGTTCCCCAACTTCTGGTTTAATTATAATTATATGATAGCTGTTTGTCATTCAACCAACAGTTTAAAACTCTACAGAAAGAACAAAGAATGTGTGAAGCACATTCTAGCGCCTGTGGCGGTCGCTTGCGACATCTTCATTATACGCCGCAGTGCGCATCCTGCCGGAGGCTTTTATTACATAGAAAATGACATTTCCTATGTAATAAGAAATATCCCCGTCAATGACGAGGATATCTTCAATCGAAGTATGTAATAATCTACTTAAAATAATGAAATTGTCTATACTGGGTAACGATTTGCCGGAAAGCCATTTATAAATGGCCTGCGGATTTTCAAATCCAAAAGCTCCCTGGATTTCCCGAATTGTATATCCTTGTTCCAAGAGTAGCTTTCTTATGCGTTCTCCAGTCTTTTTCGGCTGGATTGACAAATACATGGGTTCCATACTTTGTGCCTCCATGATTCAGAATCAAGTTCCCTGATAACTTATATATTATAACACAGAAAGCATCGGATCACCAGTATCAGTCTCTAAAACATCAGAAAATATATTTACAGATATTCCGGATCCACCTGTTTGCCATCGCTCCAGATTCTTTCCAGATCGTAGAACAGACCCTTTCTGTCCTTGCTTCGGAAATGGATTTTATTCAATCAGAAGTTTATAAAAACAGCTTTTTCCTGGAAACCAAAATGAGTAGAAATCCTTAAAACCGTTAGAAACAAAGATTGTCCAGCAATATCCCCATAAGATATGAAAAGCAAGGATAACATTTTTATGTATATTTGTTGTTTTTGTTGTTTTTTATATACCTCACGTAGTTTTTTACATGGGTAATCTTGATTTTTTTGTTATAATAATATCATGAATTTAGCTAGAAGAATATTCACCAATTTCAATGTAATTCGGTAAAACGCTAAATTTTTTGTAGGCAGAAGTGTGTGCATTGGTTAGGATGTGTATATGTACTAATACAACTTGCTGTGATATATGCAAATTGTATAAAGAATCGTGGCGTTTAATATTTATGGAATGGAGAGAGGATAAAAATGAGAATTTACAAAGCAAAAGATTACGTAGACATGAGCCGCAAGGCTGCCAATATTGTTTCTGCACAGGTTATTATGAAACCAAATTGTGTTCTGGGGCTTGCAACCGGATCTACTCCGATCGGTCTTTATAAGCAGTTGGTGGAATGGTATAACAAAGGTGATCTTGATTTCTCAGAAGTTATGACGGTAAACCTTGATGAATATAAAGGACTTAGCCGTGACAACGATCAGAGCTACTACTATTTCATGCATCAGAACCTATTTGATCATGTGAATATTCCAGCTGAGAATACACACCTTCCAAACGGAATGGAACCGGATTCTCAAAAAGAATGCCAGGAATATACCAATCTGATTCAGTCTTTAGGCGGCGTAGATCTTCAGCTTCTCGGAATCGGTCATAACGGTCATATCGGATTCAACGAACCGGGGGAAGCTTTTGACAAGCAGGTTCATTGTGTAAATCTGACTCAGTCTACCATCGAAGCAAACAAACGTTTCTTTGCTTCAGCTGACGATGTTCCGAAACAGGCTTATACAATGGGAATCAAGACGATCATGCAGGCAAAGAAAATCCTGATCGTTGCAAGTGGCGAAGATAAAGCAGAAATTGTAAGAGATGCTTTCTTTGGTCCGATCACACCGAAGGTTCCTGCTTCTGTTTTACAGCTGCATAATGATGTGACTTTGGTAGCTGACGAAGCTGCACTTAGCAAACTTCCTTTATAATCATGTCTGTAAGGAACGGAGGCTTTGAAAATGATCATTAAAAATGCGTCAATTTATACAGAAAATCATACTTTTGTGAACGGGAATGCAGTTGTAGAAAATGGCAGATTTGTAAGTTTTTCGGATTTTTCGGAACAGGATGCCCAGATCGTGGATGCCCAGGGACTTTATATGATTCCGGGACTTGTGGACATTCATTTTCACGGATGCATGGGAGCAGACATGTGCGACGGTACAAAAGAAGCACTGGATATCATTACGAGATATGAAGCGTCCATCGGTGTGACTTCTGTCTGTCCGGCTACCATGACAATTGCTAAAGACGAGCTTTTAAATGTTATGAAAAATGCAGGTGATTACGCCTACAATGGCGGTGCACACCTGGTCGGTATCAATATGGAAGGACCATTTAT
The DNA here is from genome assembly GCF_027697525.1 of Coprococcus sp. AM97-35. NCBI lineage: Bacteria > Bacillati > Bacillota > Clostridia > Lachnospirales > Lachnospiraceae > Coprococcus > Coprococcus sp. AM97-35. The sequence continues at coordinate 83,282 of NZ_JAQESL010000011.1, forward strand.
CAGTGCTTCCAAAAAAGGTGCCCAGGCAGAAGAAAATATCCTGCATTGTGATTATGAATATTTCTGCCGGCTTCAAAAAGCGGCAAAGGGACTGATCAAACTGGTGGATCTTGCACCGGAAGAACCGGGAGCCATGGAATTTATCGAGAAAGCAAAGGATGAGGTGGTTATATCCCTTGCGCATACCGCATCGGATTATGATACTGCAAAAGAAGCCATTCAGCGTGGTGCTTCCCATGCAACCCATTTGTACAATGCAATGCCACCATTGAATCATAGAAATCCGGGCGTAATCGGTGCAGTCAGGGATTCTGAAACATGCCATGCAGAGCTGATCTGCGACGGTGTACATATTCACCCGTCTGTGATCCGCGCAACCTTTGCCATGTTTGGTGCGAAGCGTATGATCCTGATCAGTGACAGTATGCGAGCAACTGGTCTGAATGATGGAGATTACACCCTTGGCGGACAGCCGGTAAAGGTAAAAGGCAATCTTGCTACTCTGCATGATGGAACAATTGCTGGTTCTGCTACGAATCTTATGGACTGTGTGCGTTTTGTGGTTAAGAAAGTCGGCCTTCCGTTTGAAACAGCAGTTATGTGCGCATCTGAAAATCCGGCAAAAGAAATCGGAATTTTCCATGAGGTCGGAAGTATCTCCGCTGGTAAGAAAGCAGATTTTGTGCTTTTAGATAAAGATTTGAATATAGTAAGCGTCTATGTAGATGGAAAGGAGATCACATGTTAGGTTTATTTAAAGGAAAAAATAAGGGGAATCTACTCCACTCCCCGTGTAACGGAAAAGTCGTACCGATCACAGAAGTTCCGGATTCGACTTTTGCGGATAAAATATTAGGAGACGGATTTGCAGTCATTCCTTCCGAGGGAAAGGTCTATGCACCGGCAGATGGGGAAGTGAGTATGGTATTTGATACTCTTCACGCCGTTACTATGACAAGCACCCAGGGAACAGAGATTCTGATCCATATCGGTCTTGATACCGTTACACTGAAAGGAGAACCTTTTACCCCCCATGTTGTTGCAGGTGACAAGGTAAAACAGGGAGATCTCCTGATGGAAGTTGATCTGGATAAGATCCAGGCAGCCGGATTAAATACCATTACTCCGGTACTCATCTGTAATACAGATACTTATGGAAAAATAGCCCTTCAGAAGAAAGGCGAAGTCACACTGGAGGATGCTGTGCTTAAATTATCCTAGGATCTGTGCTTTTTCAATCGAAGCTGACTGGAATGGTCCAGTTTAGTGTATACTTTTATTTTATTTCTAAGGAGGAAAAACATGAAATTCTTACAAAAACTTGGTAAAGCGTTAATGCTCCCGGTAGCTATTCTTCCGATCTGTGGTATCCTCATGGGTATTGGATACAGGTTATGTCCGGCTGCGATGCAGGGTGGAGACATCCAGGGTGCAGCAAATCTGATCGGTCTGTTTTTAGTAAAAGCAGGTGACGCTCTGATCGGCAACATGGCAATTCTTTTTGCAATCGGTGTCGGTGTCGGTATGTCTGAAAAAAATGATGGTACAGGTGGTATCGCTGCTCTTGCTTCATGGCTTATGATGACAACACTTCTTTCAACAGGATTTGTTACAACGATCATGCCTTCTATCGCAGACAGTGCAACAAAGACACTTGCCTTCGACAAAATCGCAAACCCGTTTATCGGTATTCTTGCAGGTATCATCGGATCAATGTGCTACAACAGATTCAAAAACACAAAGCTTCCGGACTGGTTGGCTTTCTTCAGTGGAAAACGCTGTGTAGCAATTATTGCAGGAGTTGTTTCTATTCTTGCATCTGTTGTTTTATTATTCGTATGGCCATTACTTTTCGGTGCACTTGTTGCTCTTGGAAAAGGTATTGTTGGTCTGGATGTTGTAGGAGCCGGTATCTATGCATTCCTCAACCGACTGCTGATCCCTACCGGATTACATCACGCACTGAACAACGTATTCTGGTTTGATACCATCGGTCTTGGTGACTTACAGCACTTCTGGGCCGGTGAAACATCTGCAGACGTATCATGGAGTCTTGGAATGTACATGTCAGGATTCTTCCCATGTATGATGTTTGGTATCCCTGGTGCAGCTCTTGCTATGGTAAAATGTGCAAAACCGGCGAAAAAGAAAGTTGCAATCGGACTTGTAGCTTCTGCAGCTATTTGTGCATTCATCTGTGGTGTAACTGAACCGTTCGAATTCGGATTCATGTTCCTTGCACCGGTACTTTATGTAATTTATGCAGCACTTTACGGTATCTTCACAATGATCACGGTTGCTCTTGGATTCCGTGCAGGATTCTCATTCTCAGCAGGTGCGATGGACTTATTCTTCTCTGCTTCTCTTCCGGCAGCAGCTAAGACATGGCTTATTATTCCGCTTGGAATCGCAGCATTCTTAGTTTTCTATTTCGTATTCCTCTTCGCGATCAAGAAATTTGATCTGAAGACACCAGGTAGAGAAGATGATGATGATCTGGAAGCAGAAAAAAATGTAGAACTGGCAAGTGATGACTTCACAGCTATCGCAGCAAAGATTCTTGAAGGTTGCGGCGGAAAGGAAAACATTGCAAGCATCGACAACTGTGTAACAAGACTGAGACTGGAAGTAAAAGATATGACTGCAGTTAACGACAAAGTGATCAAATCTGCAGGTGTTGCAGGTGTTATTAGACCTGGAAAAACTTCTGTACAGGTTATTGTTGGAACTAAAGTACAGTTTGTTGCAGATGCATTCTCTAAACTTTGTGAATAATCTTATAAATCTTGAATAATTGTATCAGAAAAGCAGGGCGCATGCCCTGCTTTTTACATTTAAAAAAAGAATGTGCCGAAGCACATTCTCATTTTGAATTCTTTTATAATTCTTCCGGATCAACCTGTTTGCCATCACTCCAGATTCTTTCCAGATCGTAGAACAGACGGTTCTCTCTGTCGAATACATGTACGATAATATCGCCAAAGTCCAGCAGTACCCAGCTTCCAAGGCCATAGCCTTCACGCTGTTTGACTTCGTATCCTGCTTTTCCGAGTGTCTCTTCTACATTGTCAACCAGTGCTCTTACCTGGCTTTCGTTGGTTCCGTTTGCAATGATAAAATAATCTGCAAGCACAGAGATTCCTGCAATGTCAATTACACGGATATCTTCGCCTTTTTTGTCAGCGAGTGCTTCGCAGGCAAGTTTTGCCATCTCTTTTGACTGCTCGATTGTCTGCATCAGTTTTTGTCCTCCTTTTCGGAATCACTGTTTTTCAGGTTCTTATAATATAAAAATGTCTCTTCTGTCGCAGGATCTAACGTTGCACCTTTTTCGGCAAGATATGTAAGTGTATCTTCCAGAATACGGTAAAGACATGCATCGATATCTACAAATGCAAGCGCACGTACTTCCGGAAGATTTGGTGCAACATCTCTTCCAGGCTCAATATAATCTGCGATATAAATGATCTTATCAAGCAGAGACATATTCGGACGACCGGTTGTATGAGACTCGATCGATCGTAGAATCTCTTCATTTTCTATTCCATATTTTTCCCGGGCAAAAAATGCGCCCAGCTTTGCGTGCAGAAGTCCCGGATTTTTGTACTCTGCATCGGAAATTTCGATATGATTTTTCTCGCAGAGCTTAATCTTTTCATCTGCCGGCACACATTTTGCACAGTCATGTAAAAGTCCTGCCGTCAAAGCCTGCTCCAGATTGGCACCATAACGCATGGCAAGGCAGCCTGCCGTATGCATCACACCGATCGTATGATCATAACGGTCTTTATCCAGGTACCGTTTTACTTTTTTCTGCATCTTAAGTATTGTTTCCGTCATGTTCACTCACCTGATATAATCTGTTCAAATCTATATAATCTGCAACCTTTTTCGGAATCGGAAGATCTTCTGTCTCTCCTCCTCGGATCATCTGCCGGATCTCACTGGAAGAAACCGGCATCACAGGGGTACGGAGAAGCCGGATATCACATGCATACTTTTCTTTCAAATATGTGATCTGACGGCGCATTTCTTTCGGCGCTCCTGCATCATCCCGATATGCTGCCAGGATGACCGCTGTTTTCAGAAGTCTTTCCGGACATTTCCAGGTTTCCAGATTGAAAAGAGAATCCGCACCGATGATAAAATAAAATTCATCCTGCGGATAAGTCTCTTTAAAATACTCCATTGTCTGATAGGAGTACGAAGTTTCCTTTCGATCCATTTCATAGGTACAAAGCCGAAAATACGGGATCTCTTCAATTGCAAGGCGTGTCATTTCGGCACGGTCCTGTAAATCTTTTCGTATTTCCGGATTTGATTTATGGGGCGGATTGCCGTTTGGCATATACCACACTTCATCCAGATGGAACTGCTGGTATGCATATTCACCAAGCATCAGATGCCCGTTGTGGATGGGATCAAATGTTCCGCCCATAATACCGATTCTCATAATCTATACTCCACTCATTAAGGAAGAACGATTTTCTTCTTGTCGTCTTTTCCCTCTTTATAAAGAACGATTTTTCTTCCGATAACCTGTACCACCTGGGAACGTGTACGCTCTGCAAGGATCTCTGCCATTCCACGCAGATCATCTCCACAGTTCTGAAGAACGTGAAGCTTGATCAGTTCTCTTGCTTCAAGCGCTTCTGCAACAGCTGCGGTAAGTTCCGGTGTTACGCTGGATTTACCGATCTGAAGGATCGGATCCATTGTCATCGCAAGGCTCTTTAAATAAGCTCTCTGTTTGGAAGTCATAAAACTTCTCCTTTCTGAAATTATGTTCTTTTCTAACGGTAATATTCAAACTGAAGACCGTACATACGGATAGTATCGCCTTCCTGAACACCTGCATTTTCAAGCTGTTCAAGGATACCGGTTTCTTTCAGGAATTTCTGGAAGAAAGCAAATCCCTTCTCGGAATCCAGATTGGTGTAACCAAGCATCTTTTCGATCTTCGGTCCCTCTACTACAAATACATCGTCTTCTTTTTCCACGGTATATGGAAGATCCATGTGGATGATCTCTTCTTCCGGGAAATATTCCTGTTCAAATACGATCGGCTTGTCATCCAACTTCTGAAGTTCATTATTTACATAGTAAAGAAGATCAGAAAGTCCTTCTCCGGTTACACCGGAAATCGGGAATACCTTGATTCCTTTTGGCTCGAACTCATCTCTCAGTCTCTGGATCGGATCTTCATCTTCGGAATAGATCAGGTCAACCTTATTCGCTGCAATGACCTGTGGACGCATGGAAATTTCTTTGTTATAGGCTTCCAGTTCAGCATTGATCTTGTAAATGTCTTCAACCGGATCGCGTCCTTCGATACCTGCCGCATCCACAACATGGATCATCATCTTGGTACGTTCAACATGACGCAAAAATTCATGTCCAAGTCCGACACCTTCTGATGCTCCTTCAATCAGTCCCGGAATATCTGCAATAACAAATCCCTTTGCACCTTCCAGATCTACAACTCCAAGGTTCGGGCTGAGTGTTGTGAAATGATAATTTGCAATCTTTGGCTGTGCATTGGTTACACGGGAAAGGAATGTGGATTTACCAACATTCGGGAAACCTACAAGCCCAACATCTGCGATCACCTTAAGTTCCAGATTCACCCAGAGTTCCTGTGCAGGCTTTCCCGGCTGTGCATACTTCGGAACCTGCATGGTAGAGGTTGCAAAATGCATATTTCCAAGACCGCCCTTACCGCCTTTTAAGATAATCTGGCGCTGGTTCTCGCCCGACATATCGGCAATGACTTTATTGGTCTCTGCTTCACGGATAACTGTCCCTTCAGGAACTTTCAGGATCAGATCCTTTGCATCCTTACCATGGCAGCGCTTTTTGCCGCCTTCCTCTCCGTCCTGTGCTTTATATTTTGTTTTGTGACGGAAATCTACCAGTGTGTTAAGACCTTTGTCCACTTCAAAGATTACATCACCGCCACGACCGCCGTCGCCTCCGTCCGGACCGCCATTCGGAACATATAATTCCCTGCGAAAGCTGACGTGACCGTCGCCGCCCTTTCCGGATCGGATATATATTTTTGCTCTGTCTGCAAACATAATATGTCCTCCTTATTTATGACTAAAAACAAGGCTTCAAACCAAAAAAGTTTGAAGCCTCTGTTAAATCTGCTTATTCAGCTACTGGATAGATAGAAACCTGTTTCTTATCTCTTCCTTTTCTTTCAAAACGAACAACACCGTCAACCAGTGCAAATAATGTATCGTCACCACCGCGACCTACATTGATTCCTGGATGAATCTTTGTTCCGCGCTGTCTGTAAAGGATGTTACCAGCTTTTACAAACTGTCCGTCTGCTCTTTTTGCTCCAAGTCTCTTAGATTCAGAGTCACGACCGTTCTTTGTAGAACCAACTCCTTTTTTATGAGCGAAAAACTGAAGGTTTAATTTCATCATGGTTGTTACACCTCCTCGTATGTCAAATCCATATATTCTCTGTAGTTCTCATCTTCTGCAATTTCTTCCAGACCAAGAACCATCGCGTCAAGCAAAAGCTTTGCCTCGCGAGTCGGATTACCTTTAAGTCGATAGTCAATGAGTCCTTTGGATTCATCGGATACAAGGCTTGTACGGTCATCCGCAAATTTCTCAATGGCATTCAAAGTATTGATCGTGAGTACGGAAACAGCTGCGCAGACAATATCCTGTCCTTCTTCACTGAATCCTGCATGACCATGTGCTTTGAAACCTACACATTGATGTTTTTCATTTTTATAAATGGTTACTCGTATCATATAACCACCAGCTTCTTACGCGTTGATCTTTTCGATCTTAACTGCTGTATACTGCTGTCTGTGTCCGTTTTTCTTGTGGTAACCTGTTTTTCTCTTATACTTGTAAACGATAACTTTTTTAGCTTTTCCGTCACCAATTACAGATGCTTCAACTGTTGCACCTTCTACTACTGGTGTTCCAACTTTAAGCTCGTCACCACTTACTGCGAGAACCTGGTCAAAAGTATAAGACTGTCCGGCTTCCACACCAAGCTTTTCTACTTTAATGATATCGCCTTCGGCTACTTTGTACTGTTTACCACCTGTTGCTATAATTGCGTACATATGGCACCTCCTATTATCATTACTCGCCAACTACGGTGTCTGATCAAATCAGGACTTATAACCTCGTTGTGCGGCATACCTCTGTATTATACAGTGGCATGCCGCACAAAGTCAACCCCTAATTTGCGATTTTTTTAATTTTTTCATAACAATATCCGATAATGTCTTTACGTGTTATGATTCCTATGAAATTCTTCTGGTCATCTATGACCGGAACAAAGTTCTGATCCATCGCTTTTTCCATCAAATCTTCCATATTGGAATCAGCGCTTACCGGCCGGTAATCTGCTCTTCTTGCAATCTTCGTGATTGCAATGTCTTCTGCTCCTTTCAGATTCAGGATGTTCAGCTTCTTAAGTCCCCAGAGCAGGTCTCCTTCGGTGATTGTACCGACGTATTTACCTTCCCGGTTGATCATCGGAATGGATGAGTATTTGTGGTACTCCATGATTTCCATTGCCTGTCTGAGCGTGTGGTAGTCATATACAAATGCCACTTCTGCTTTTGGCTTCAGGAAAAATAATATATTCATTTTCGTATCCTCTCTTGTATGAATATTCTGTACAGGGGAGTTTTCCCCAACACCTGTACTATACCATATTTGAGGATCGAATTGAAGATTTACAGCTGAGTGTTAACAAAAATATCATAAATTGCTTTGATTGCTGCTTCAAAGTCGTGCTCTCTCACACCGATGATAATATTTAACTCGCTGGATCCCTGATCGATCATTTTTACATTGACATGTGCATGTGCCAGTGCGGAGAAAATTCTTCCGGCTGTACCGCGTGTCTGACGCATTCCACGTCCAACAACAGCGATCAGTGCAAGATCGGATTCCAGTTCGATGTCATCCGGATTCACGGCACGGTGGATGCCCGCAAGCACTTTCTGCTCATGTTCTTCAAATTCATCCTGATGAACGAAGATAGTCATAGTATCAATTCCTGACGGCATATGTTCAAAAGAAATCCCTTCATCTTCAAATACACCAAGAACCTTGCGGCCAAATCCGACTTCTGAGTTCATCATTGCTTTTTCAATTGTAATAGAAGCAAATCCACGCTTTCCTGCAATACCGGTAATTGTATACTTCGGCTTTCTGCAGGTTCCTTCTACGATCAGAGTACCCTTTTCTTCCGGTGCGTTTGTATTACGGATGTTGATCGGGATTCCTTCTTTACGAACCGGGAAGATTGCATCTTCATGTAATACGCTGGCACCCATATAAGAAAGTTCACGCAACTCTTTGTAAGTAATTGCTTCGATTCCTTTTGGATTCTTGATGATACGGGGATCTGCAATGAGGAATCCGGATACGTCTGTCCAGTTCTCATACATATCAGCATGTGTGGCTCTGGCAACGATCGATCCTGTTACATCAGATCCGCCGCGGGAAAATGTCTGGATCGTTCCGTCCGGACGTGCTCCGTAGAATCCAGGAATCACGGCACGCTCTACTTTTGAAAGTCTGTCTGCAAGTACCTGGTTAGTTTCTTCTGAAAGGAAGTTCCCATTTTCATCGAACTTGATCACTTCTGCCGCATCGATAAACTCATATCCAAGATAAGCTGCGATTACACGTCCGTTTAAATATTCTCCACGGGAAGCAGCATAATCTCTTCCGATCTTCTTTGCAAAATTATCACGGATGGTGGCAAATTCTTCGTCAAGAGAAAGAGTGATCCCAAGCCCTTCAATGATTTCCTGATATCTCTTCTGAATGTCAGCGAGTAATTCTGTAAATTTCTTCTCTTTTACAGCTGCGCCGTAACAACGATACAGCATATCTGTTACCTTGGTGTCGTCGGAAAAACGCTTTCCCGGAGCAGACGGTACAACGTAACGTCTTGATTCCTCTGAAAGAACGATCTTTCCTGCCTTTTTAATCTGTACTGCATCGGCAAGAGAGCTTCCGCCGAATTTCACTACCTTAATCATCTGTTGGTATTCCTCCATCTCTCAATTCATGTATTCTGATCTGCACATGGCAAACCTGCATTTTCTGCAGAAACACCGGCAGATGTTTCTACACTTATGTAGTTATTACTTTATTACGCTGACGTGAAAAATGCAAGATTTTCTTTTGGAATCTGTTGAAAATCTTGCATTTTGTCTAATAGAATTTCTTTTTTTGAAAACTTTCTATGCATGAATTACATCTGCAAATGTAGCATCCGCTGCTTTTCTCAAATCCTCTGGTGCAAGTGTCAGTTGTGCACCGATTCTTCCGGCACTTACATAGACTTTCTCAAACTGCTGTGCACTTGCATCAATGACCGTCGGAAAATGCTTTTTCATTCCGATCGAAGTGCATCCACCACGCACATAGCCGGTAAGCGGTGTTAACTCCTTTAAATGAAGCATTTCAATAGATTTTTCACCAACCGCTTTTGCAGCCTTCTTAAAATCAATCTCCGCTTCGATCGGGAGCACGAACACATAATGTTCACCACTTTTTCCAGTTGTGACAATCGTCTTGTAAACCTGTTCGTGAGGCAGATTCAGCTTGTCGGCGGTTTCAATTCCGTCCGTGAATTCATCGCATTCATAGGTCTGATATTCGTAAGAAATTTTCTTTCTGTCTAAAATTCGCATTGCATTTGTTTTGACTTCTTTTTTACCCATGTAAACTTTCCTCCAGTGTTTTTCGGATTTTCTTTCGTGTAATTTCCACCAGCTGCAGTTTCGTCATTCCAATCACATTTCCCGGATTTGGGTCCTTCTTTAATTCCAACTGCAGATACGCAAGAAGTTCTTTCTTCTCTTCTGCTGATTTCATGTTGATAAAATCAATAATAATGATACCGGAAATATTGCGGAGCCGGATCTGGCGGACTGCTTCCCTTGCTGCCTCCCGGTTGATCTCCGGAAAATGAGAATTCTTTTTCAGACATTTTCCGGAATTGACATCGATTACAGTCAGCGCCTCGGTTGGCTGGATCACCAGATAAGCCCCGGATTTCATCCATACCCGTTCTTGTCTGGCTTCTCGGATCGCCCCTTCCAGGTTATAGCATTTTACAAGTGGATAAGACGGATCCGTATACGCACGGAGAAGCGGAAGTTCATCTGGCATTTCCGTTTCCAGATAAGTCTGAACTTCTTTATACAAAGCTCCATCTTCTATCGTTTCCTCTACAATAATTTCCGTCAAATTTTTTTTGTAAATATCCCGGAGTGTCTGTACGCACGGATCTGGTGCACTCTGCAGACAGCTAAAGCAGGTCCGCATCTTGCCATATTCTACGATTCTGTGATAGTTCTCTGCCAGTTTGTCAATTTCGGCACGGATCTGTGTTTCTTCTGCTTCCACACAATTTGTCCGGAAAATCAATCCGAAATCACAGTCTATATAGTCCTGTCCCAGCTTTTGCAGTTCTTCTTTCCGGGCACCGTGAATTTTACCGGATACACCAATGGTACGATTGCCGGAAGTCAGTACTACATACTGCCCGGTGAAATTTAAGTTCCCGGTCACGACAGGCTGCTTGGTTTTCACTGCTTCTTTCTCCACCTGAACCAGAAGCTCATCACCGATCACAAGTGGCTTCTTTCCGATCTTATTGGTGAAAACCGGGGTATATTTTCCATCCAGCGCAAAATAGCATTGCTCACCATTGGCAATTTCAACAAATGCACCACCGATATTCGGAAGGATTTTCCGTACTCTTCCGACATAAATTTCACCCAGGCGGCAGCTCTTTTTTTCTCCGCTACTGCCAAAGTGAAATTCCGTTACTTTCTCATCCTCTAAAAGTGCAAGCACCCGGCGGTTCATGCATTCCGTAAGGAGTACTTTTCGTTCCATCTATACAATCTCCGTTCCAAGCGCATCCAGTGGAACCAGAATCATCTTGCCCTCCGTGTCTTCGGATTCCGCAAAAGTTTCCAGTCTGTGGTGGGTAAAGGTCACTTCCTCCACATACATACCAAGATAGCGGACAAACGCTTCTGTGACCAGCTCCGGCTTTAAGTTCTGGACACTTCCTGCTGCCACACGCATATAAATCTTTCCGTCCCGGCATTCCAGCTTGTAGATCATCGGACGAATGTCCACTTCTTTTTCACTCTTTTTCGTCTTTTTGACCACACAGATTTCATTCTGCGCATAAAAAGCTTCCAGCTTTTCAGCAAGATCTTCCGGCAGGCTGCCATTTTTTACCGAAGATAAATAGTCGGCACCTGCTACGATTGACATTCCTTTGCTTTTCTTATCATCCGGGATCTGCACAAAGCTGACGATCTCCATGCCGTCTACCATCTGTTCATTCAGCCGTCTGACTGCTTCTTTGCTAGCGATTGACTCGGTCAATTCGATATCAAAATATTCCCCGTCACTGGTAAGCCCTACGCCAAGTGGATTAGCGAAAGACATGATCATATGCGGGCTGTAACCACTGGTAAATGCGATCGGAATCTCGGCACGGCGAATCGCTTTCTGGAAATACCGCATGATATCCAGGTGTCCGATGAACTTCATCACTCCATTTTTCCGAAATTTAATTCTTGCCTTCAAAGCAGACACCTCCTCCGTAACTTGCTGCCCCACAGCCGGAACATTTTGCACGACAGTTCGGGGTTACATTCCCTTCCATTGCATTCTTCCATTCTCTTATAAGGAAAGATTTTGTCACGCCACAATTGATGAAATCCCATGGGAAGATTTCATCTAATTCACGCTTTCTGAGATTATAGAAATCCATGTCCACACCTGTATTTTCAAAGGCCTGCAGCCATTTATCATAATCAAAATACTCATCCCACGCATCGTAAATACAGCCAAGACGGTAAGCCTCTTCCAGAACCTTTCCGACCTTCCGGTCACCGCGGGCAAAGACGCCTTCCAGAACGGTTACTTCGGCGGTATGCCAGTTGTAGCGCAGACTCTTGCGGTTCAGCTGGTTGCGGAATGCTTCCTGTACAATTCCTGCACGGCGGATATATTCTTCCATCGGCTGCATGGTCGCCCACTGAAGCGGTGAAAATGGTTTCGGTACAAAGAAGGAACTACTTGCCGTGATCTGACATTTTCCATTTCTCTGATCCTTCGGAATCTCATAATACCGGCGTGCTACTTTATCTGCAAGAACAGCAATTCCTTCCATATCTTCCTGGGTTTCGGTCGGAAGTCCAAGCATGAAATAGAGCTTGACCTTCGTCCATCCACCTTCAAAAGCCTGTCCTGCACCATTTAAAATGTCGTCTTCCGTCAGACCTTTATTGATTACATTACGCATCCTCTGTGTTCCGGCTTCCGGGGCGAAGGTCAGACTGCTCTTACGCACATCCTGCACCTTGCTCATAACATCCAAAGAAAATGCATCGATACGAAGGGACGGCAGGGAAATGTTGACGCCCTGTGTGTGGAACTCATCGATCAGGAAGGTGACGATCTCTTCCAGTTCGTTGTAATCACTGGAACTTAAAGAACTTAAGGTGATCTCTTCATGTCCCGTATTTTTCAGCATTGCACGTGCCGTCTCTTTGAGCATATTGATATCACGCGGACGTGTCGGACGGTAAACCATTCCCGCCTGACAGAAACGACATCCACGGATACAGCCGCGCTGAATCTCCAGAACCGCTCTGTCCTGGGTTACTTTGATAAACGGAACAACCGGCTTTAACGGATAGGTTGTCTGGCTCATATCTGCCGCAACTACTCGTTTGATTTTTTCCTTTGCATGCGGATTGTTTGGCAGGAAAGATTCGATTGTGCCGTCTTCTTTGTAAGTGACATCATAAAAAGAAGGAACGTAAATTCCCTCAATCTCTGCTGCCATTTCCAGAAATTCTTTTCGGCTTTTTCCGGCTCTCTTCCACTTTTTGTATGCTTCCAGAAGTTCATCATAAACCACTTCGCCCTCCCCGATATAGAACATATCGAAAAATTCAGCCAGTGGTTCTGTATTGTAAACACATGGTCCACCACCAATGACAAATGGATCTTCTAAAGTTCTGTCTTCACTGTGAAGTGGAATACCGGATAAATCCAGCACCTGCAGTACATTGGTGTAACACATCTCAAACTGTAATGTGATGCCAAGAAAATCAAACTCCTTCACCGGATCCTGAGATTCCAGGGTAAAAAGTGGAATATGTTTTTCGCGCATGATCTTATCCAGATCGATCCACGGAGAGTATACTCTCTCACACCAGGTATCCTCCCGGCGATTGAACATATCGTACAGAATCTGGATTCCCAGATGGGACATACCAACCTCATATACCTCCGGGAAACACATTGCAAAGCGGATTTCCACCGCATTTTTGTCCTTCATTACCGAATTGACCTCATGACCGATGTAGCGGGCAGGTTTCTCTATATTCAGCAAAATATCATCATCTAATGCTAATTTCCTCATTTTTCCTCCATTTTCAGTTTATTTATTTGTGATTTTTACACAATTTTAAGTGTAGAAATTTTACAATTTATAATATTTTCAATTTTAAAACCACTTTATTTTTTACCGTTTTTTTGCAAAAAAATGCTCCAAATTTTACCCCGTTTTTTGCTGTTTTACGACCGTTTTTCAGTCGTAAGAATTGTATGCGACTACTTACGACTGAATGCGACTACAGCGATACTTTATCATATTATATAATACTGTAAACGATGAATTTGAAACGGGTATTTTATTAAGACAATTACTTTTAATAATAGCTTGTTTAAGTGAGAAAATCAACCATTTTAGCCATATCAAAGTCCCGTTGTGCTATTTTTTCATCGTTTTTTTGCACCTGAGAGATCAAATTTTCTGCATAATCCTCTTCCTCATACGGCAACATAAACCAGCAAGCTTCTTGTTGTTATCATAACACTTATCGCAAATACAAAAGACGCCACCCAACGAATTAGCGCCATATCCGTTTTTAGTTAAATACACAGGATT
>NZ_JAQESL010000012.1:0-93041 GCF_027697525.1 Coprococcus sp. AM97-35
TTCAAATCCTGTCACTCCGATTTTTGTATGTCTGAAGATAAGAAGCTCTTTTGATGCAGATGTGGATTGAAGAATCCGACTGTGTCAGAAGAGATTTTTTATTCTTTCGTAACATTGTACGAAAAGGTGATGGAATCACAGGATGAGTTGTGATAAAATCGGGATAGAGCTGCTTTTGGGGAAAAGAATATGATTCTGACAGGCAGAGGAAAAAGATTGGAAAGAAGGAAAAGATGATGGAAAAATTTTCAGAGATGAAATATGTACGTCCAGATGGGGAAGCGTATATTCAGACCATCCAGAAAGAAACAAAGAACTTTAACGAGGCTGCAGATTTTGAAGGCGCGCATCAGGCATTTGTCGCAATCCTGAATGCAAACAGCCACTTTAATACGACACGCGTCATGGCAAGTATCCGCAACAGCCAGGATACCAATGATGAATTCTATCGAAAAGAGATGGAATATATTTTCGAGATCGAGCCACAGATTGATGTAGAAATGAAAAAATTCTATGAGAGTTATCTGAAGTCTTCTTACAGAACAGAGCTTGAAAAAGAGTTCGGAGAAGTTTATTCCAGACAGGCAGAGAACAAAGTCCGGCTTACCGATCCGTGTAATGCCGATCTGCAGATCCAGGAGAACAAACTGGTTCAGAAGTATTTCCAGGTTGCAGCGGCACCGGTTACAGATTTTCATGGAGAACAGCTTGGGTTCTATGGTCTGTTAAAGATGATGGAGGATACCGACAGAAGCATCCGTAAAGAAGCTTTTGAAAAGTGGGCAGAGCTGTATAAATCGATTTCGGATGAACTGGATTCCCTTTATACGGAACTGATCGGAATCCGTCAGCAGATGGCAAAGAACCTTGGATTTAATGGATATGCCGAGATGATGTATCAGAAGATGGAAAGATTTGAATATACGCCGGAGGATGTGGCAATATTCCGTAAGCAGATCCGGGAGCATATCGTACCGCTTTGTCAGAAACTTTATGAGGAACAGAAAGAAAGACTTGGCATCGAAGAATTAAAATACTATGACGAAAGTCTTACCTATCCGGATGGAAATGCAGTTCCGGAGGGAACGGAAGAAGAACTTCTGGAAAAGGCGAGAACCATGTATCATGAGCTTTCCAAAGAGACAGGAGAGTTCTTTGATTTTATGATGGAATACCGTCTGTTTGATCTGGAAGGAAGACAGGGAAAACAGCAGGGCGGCTACTGTGACTTTATGGAAGAATATAAGGCACCGTTCATTTTTGCAAACTTTAATGGAACCAATGCAGATGTCAATGTCCTTACCCACGAAGCAGGACATGCCTTTGAAGCATACACAGCGTCACGCAATATTCCGGTATTATCGCAGACATTCAGTACCGCAGAGATCAGTGAGATCCATTCAATGGCGATGGAATATTTCACACTGCCGTGGATGCATCTGTTCTTCGGAGAAAATGCAGAAAAACAGAAAAAAGCATACCTGTGGGATTCGCTGGAAGCAATGCCATACATGGCATGCGTAGATGAATTCCAGCACCGTGTATACGCTGAAAATCTGACCGATGCAATGGAAAGAAGAAAAGTATGGCACGAACTGGAAAAAATCTATCTCCCATGGAGAGATTATGACGGCAATGAATTCCTGGGACAGGGCGGATTCTGGATGCAGAAACAGCACCTATTCATGTGCCCGTTCTATTATATTGATTACGCCGTATCCCGTGTAGGAGCCCTCGAATACTACGGAAAAATGCAGGAAGACCTGGAAAGTGCATGGAAAGATTACTACGCCCTCTGCCGCCAGGGCGGAAGCAAAGGCTACCACGAACTCCTCAGAATCGGAAACTTAAGCGACCCATTCAAAGAAGGAACCATCTACAACGTTCTGAAAAAATTGAACCTGATTTAAGCGAAAGAAAACTGAAAAAACATGATATCGATTACATAATCTTATTGCATGTACTGGAGGGACAAGGTATAATTTGCTTATAAGAGTATGGGATCGAAGATTATTATCGATAACCTTGATGGACGAATTACACAAAAGAACTGTTTCAAATTCTGATTTTGTGCAATGGAGATGAAACTCAAAAATCGTGGAAACCTCTGCTGAACACGATTTTCGCCCTAAGAGGTTCATCGGAATGGTTTGCACAACTGAATTTGAAACAGTTCTTTTGTGTAATCCGTCTTCACAGCCTATAACTTTGCATCCAAGAGGATTATAAAGAGAGGAATCGAATATGGAAAAGATCTATGACGTAACCGCCTTAGGCGAACTGCTAATTGATTTTACAGAAAATGGAACAAGTGTACAGGGCAATCCGCTTCTGGAAGCCAATCCGGGAGGCGCACCATGCAACGTACTCGCCATGCTTGAAAAGCTTGGGAAAAAGACCGCATTTATCGGAAAAGTCGGAAAAGATATGTTCGGAGAACAGCTGAAAACTGCAGTCGAAGAAGTTGGAATTGATACACGGAATCTGGTAATGGATGAAGAAGTACATACCACACTTGCGTTCGTACATACTTATCCGGATGGTGACAGAGATTTCTCTTTCTACCGGAATCCGGGAGCAGATATGATGCTGAAAAAAGAAGAAGTGGACGAAGATCTGATCCGTGGGGCAAAGATTTTCCATTTCGGAACACTTTCCTCTACCCATGAAGGCGTGCGAGAAGCAACCAGATATGCGATCGATGTGGCAAAAGAAGCAGGATGTATCATAAGCTTTGACCCGAACCTCCGCCCGCCACTCTGGAAATCACTGGATGAGGCGAAAGCCGAGATCGAATACGGACTTTCCAAATGTGACATCCTGAAAATTTCAGATAATGAAGTGGAATTTTTGTTCGGAACCACGGACTATGATGAGGGAGCAAGACTGATCCGTGAAAAATATCAGATTCCGCTGGTACTCATTACCCTCGGAAAAGACGGAAGCCGTGCATATTATAAAGATCTCCGGGTAGAAGTTCCGGGCTTTGTCCAAGAGCATACGATCGAGACGACCGGCGCCGGAGATACGTTCTGTGCCAATTCCCTGAATTATATTCTGGAGCATGGAATGGAAGAGCTGACCGAAGAAAATTTAAAAGAGCTTCTCACATTTGCAAATGCGGCAGCATCCCTGATCACAACAAGAAAAGGGGCACTTCGGGTTATGCCGACCAGAGAAGAAATCAAGAACTTTATCCAGAATGTATAAAAAAGGAATCTGTTGTAAGACAGAAGAGAAGAACCTCTGCTTGACATCTTGTCCGGCAGAGGTTCTTATGTGCATGTTATAATATTTATTTTTTCTTATTCCAGACATGGATGCCTGCAAGGATTCCACCAATATACAGGATACTGATGAGTACCGTCGGATTCTCATGCAGACTGTATACTACAGCTACAATTGCAGCAAGGATCACTGTCAGCATAAAGGCATTCATAATCCGTTTTTCGCGGATGTTGCGTTCCTGCACCTGGAGCTCATGACGCTTTTCTTCAAGCTTCAGATACTCAAGAAGCTGATCATCCGGAATTTTTTCCAGGATATATTTTTCACGCAGATAGTTCAGTTCTTTTGCTGTATGGAAAATGTGGTGGTGGAAACTTTTCTTTTCTCCGGTAAACGGATCTTTTTCGGAATCGTCAGAAGATTTGAAATCTTCCGATGAAAAATCCGTGTAAGTATTCTTTTTTTCCTCAGATGAAATGGTTTCTGTTTCAGAGGAATCTGGTTCCGGAGCTGGAGCTTCTTTGGGTGGTACATCAGTGGCTGTATGGATATCTCCGGATTCGGAATCTGGTTCTGTAGAAAGCTTTGGATCAGAATCGGCAGATTCTGAGAAAGCTAAAATTTCAGACATATCTTAACCTCCTTCGATCATGAAAATGATCGATTTTCTTTTCTTATAGAATACCAGTTTCGTATAAAAATTTCAATCGACAGCGAGAAGGAAATGTCTGCTGAGGATTATAAGAAAATCTCATTTGGCTTTCGTCCAGATAACAGATTTTTCATTTTCAGAGATGCGGCAGCCAAAAAGACAGGGTTTAGCTTCCGGATACCTTTTGGACAGGCGGCGATACATCCCATACAACTGATACATTTGCTGCTATCGCCGGTTCGGATATTATTTTTATTGATTGCACCTGTTGGGCAGGCATCGGCACATTTTCCACAGCCAGTGCAGGAAGCACTTGCTTTTGGAACAACATTCAGGTTGCCAAGGCGTTTATACTCATGACTGCCAGGCACGAAATAATCAGTAGACAATTCTTTTTCAGAGGAAAGTTTTTCGAGTATTTCTTCTGCAAATTTCTTTAACTCTTTGTTATCTTCTTCGTCTGGTCGTCCACTGCCGAATTGGCGCATGATAGAATGTTCTGCAACAGCTGCAACGGAGGCGATAACATTGAAACCGCATAACTCGGCGGTATCTTTTAACTGGATCAGACCATCGTCATATGCGCGATTTCCATATACGGCAATAACTACACAATTTGCATGGTTCCCTTGTATCTCTTTCATCCTTTCAATGACGATATCAGGAATAACGCCTTCGAATACAGGAGCTGCGATGACAGCAAGTGAATCAGAAGGGACTGTTACATCTGAAAAGCTGACATCGTGCCGGATAAGATTCACGGTATTTGTAATATTTCCCAGATAGCAGCTGATCTGGTCTGCAACTTTTTTGGTCCCTCCGGTAGGACTAAATGTAATTTCTACAACTGGATATGTTTTCATTTTTTTACTCCTTTGGTGTAATTTTTGAATTTACAACAAGACTATCATTTCATAGATGTAATGTCAATATTTACACCTATAGAAAAATATGATAAGCTAAAATGAAATCAAAGGAGGAAGTCAGAGTATGCAGTTATCAATAAGGGCATCGCTTGCAATCCATTGTCTGATACTGGTCAGCGAATTTGGAGAGATGGATAAGATCACAAGTGAAAAGATTGCTTTATCAACGGGAACGAATCCGGTAGCGATACGCAGTATCATGAGTGCTTTAAAAAAAGCTGGAATCCTTAATGTGAAAAACGGTACCGGTGGAACGACTTTAAATATGCCGCCGGAAGAAATTACAGTATACAGAATCTGCAATGCCGTGAAACCGCAGTTCTGTAAAAATATATTTCACGTACATACCAAAGCTTCTAAATTGTGTCCAGTTGGACGTAACATCCGGACGGTTTTGCAACACTCCTATTTTAAATTTGAATCTGCATTGGAAGACAGCCTGAAGACAGTTACGCTTGCAGATATGATCCGGGATTATCATATGCAGTTAGAAAAAGAGAAATAATCTTTGTCAGTTGGAATTGTCAAAAAAAGAAAAATTTTCTATAATAAAAAGTGGAATAAGGATGTGTATACAGCATTTTTTATTTAACAGGAAATTCTGAAGGAACTTCCTGTTAAATAAAAGGCACCGTGTGCCGGAGATGCGCACTCGCGCGAAGATGAAGGATGTCGCAAGCGGTCTACGCTCCGCTTCGGTCGTTGCTTAACGAGCGCCACTGGCGCTCAGCAACGCGCTCGGCGCGAGAATGTGCCAGGGCATATTCTTTTTTAAGAAAATAAGAGTACGAGGAACAAAGGATGAATGAAAAATTAAAAGAAATGAGAGAAGCATGGAAAAATCTGTATGGTTCATTGTTCAAATGGATCGTTTTGTCCGGGGTGATCGGAAGTCTTATCGGATTGATCGCCAGCGGATTTTCCTATGCGATTGTATGGGCGACTTCGTTTAGACAGGCAAATCCGATGATCATTCTTGGGTTACCGTTAGGAGGTCTTTTGATCGTCTGGCTGTACAAAATTACCGGGCAGGAGAAGAACTCTGGAACGAACCTGGTTCTGACAGTAGTCCGGTCGGATGAGGAAGAGGTTCCGGGATGGGTGACACCACTGATTCTGATATCGACAGCGATCACACATCTGTTTGGAGGATCTTCCGGACGAGAGGGTGCAGCGCTTCAGTTTGGAGCAAGTGTAGGAAATGTATGTGCGAAATATCTGCATTTGAATGAGAGTGACAAGAAGATCATCATTCTGGCAAGTATGAGTGCCGCATTTTCAGCACTTTTCGGGACACCGATGGCGGCGGTTGTATTTCCAATGGAAGTGATCAGTGTTGGTGTGATGTATTATGCCGCGCTGGTGCCATGTGTATTTTCTGCATTTGCCGCACAGGGGATTGCGCTGCTTCTGAAAGTGAGGACCGTTACTCCGCCGTATTTGGTAGAATCGGTTCCGAATTTTTACAGTGTGGATTCGATCAAAGCGATCATTCTGGCAATTGCGTGTGCGCTTGTCGGAGCACTGTTCTGTATTGTGCTGCATAATGGGGAACATTATCTGAAGAAATGGTTTCCGAATCCGTATGTGCGTGTGGTTGCAGGGGCAGCAGGAGTGATCATTTTGTATTTTGCACTCAGAACGGATGCCTATCTGGGGCTTGGAACAGGTGTGATCCAGGCAAGCTTTAAAGAGACGGCAGGACCACAGATGTTCCTTCTGAAAATGCTGTTTACGGCACTGACGCTCTGCGCCGGATTCAAGGGTGGGGAAATCGTACCGTCACTGTTTATCGGGGCGACACTTGGTTCTTTTATGTCTACGATCCTTGCAGCACCGACAGATATCTGTGCGGCATGTGGAATGGTTGGTGTCTTTTGTGCAGTTACAAACAGTCCGATCACATCTCTTTTGATTGCAGCAGAGTTGTTTGGATTTAACGGGATGCCGTTTTACTGTATTGTGGTTGCGGTAAGCTATCTGCTTTCCGGATATTACAGCTTATATAAGGAACAGAAAATTGTTTATTCCAAAACAGAGAATAAATACGTGGATAAACATACGAAATAATCAAAAAACAAAAAGAAACAAAGTGAATTGATGATTTTAAAGCAAAAAAGCTGACAATTAACGAGAAAAAATTAAAAAATAGAAGAAAATACTTGAAAAAGTAAAGAACGTGTGCTAGTATCTAAAAATAATTTAGTAAAGCAAAGCGATGAAAGAGACTCTTGCTTCTGGAACTTGACAGGAATACGGCGTCACCGACTGAGAGCGCTGTTTGAGGAATGAGGCGAAGGGAACACTCTGGAGCAGATTATCTGAATGGAAAGCACAGGTGCTTTAGTAGGGTAATACGGTTCATGCACGTTACGCATGTAAGAGAGGAATCCCAAAGGATTCAATGCGGGTGGTACCGCGGATCATCAGATTATCCGTCCCGGAATACGAAAAAGTATTCCGGGGCTTTTTTATTGCCATGTACATCAAAAAACAATCCGGAATACGAAGTTGACAAAAGCAAAACATATTTTAGGAGGATTGTGACATGGAATTTATGACAGGTGTAAAAGAAAAAGAAACGCTGGAACTTAGTGAATTACTGGAAGAGGGAAGACTTGGAGAAGAAGTGAAGGTAAATGGAGCCGTTCATACAATTCGTGACATGGGAACAGTCGCTTTCGTGATTCTGAGAAAACGGGAAGGTCTGGTCCAGTGTGTATACGAAGAAGGCGTTACAAAATTTAACTTGAAAGATTTAAGAGAAGCCGCTACAGTAGAAGTAACAGGAAAACTGACCGAATCAGAGAAGGCACCGAACGGAATGGAAATCCGTCTGAGTGAGATAAAAGTACTCAGTATGCCAAAAGACAGCCTTCCACTTGCTGTTTCAAAGTGGAAACTGAACACTTCCCTGGAAGCGAAGCTGAACTATCGTTCCATTTCTCTTCGGAACGTAAGGGAAAGAGCGAAGTTTAAAATTCAGGAAGGAATCGTAAGAGGATTCAGAGAGTTCCTGTATAAAGAAGGTTTTACAGAAATTCATACCCCGAAGATCGGAGCAAAAGGAGCAGAAGGAGGATCTAACCTCTTCCGACTGGATTATTTCCATCGTTCGGCAGTGCTGGAACAGAGTCCACAGCTGTACAAACAGATGATGGTTGGTGTTTTTGACAGAGTATTTGAGACAGGACCGGTATTCAGAGCAGAAAAACACAACACCAAGCGTCATCTGAACGAATATACCAGTCTGGATTTTGAAATGGGTTATATCGACAGCTTTGAAGATATCATGGCGATGGAAACGGGCTTCCTTCAGTATACGATGGAGCTTCTGAAAAAGGATTATGCGAAGGAACTTAAAATCCTGGACGTGACACTTCCGGATGTCTCTAAAATTCCGGCAATCCGTTTTGACGAGGCAAAGCAGAAGGTTTCAGAAAAGTATGGACGTAAGATCCGCAATCCATTTGATCTGGAACCCGAGGAAGAGCATCTGATCGGACAGTACGCAAAAGAGGAATGGGATTCTGATTTTGTATTTGTAACCTACTATCCGTCAAAGAAGCGTCCGTTCTATGCAATGGACGATCCACAGGATGAGAAATTCACACTCAGCTTTGACCTTTTGTTCCGTGGACTTGAGATCACGACCGGAGGACAGAGAATCCATGACTACGACATGCTGATGGAAAAGCTTGCAAAGCGGGGAATGACGGAAGAAGGACTGGAGACCTATCTGGATACATTCAAACATGGTATGCCGCCACATGGAGGTCTTGGAATCGGAATGGAACGTCTGACAATGCAGCTTCTTGGTGAAGATAACGTCCGTGAGACAACCCTCTTCCCGAGAGATTTAAGCAGACTTACTCCGTAGAGACGAAGCTCCCTGGCTGGCAGGTAAAAAAGGAAGCTGACAAGAGGCAGCGGGGGAGGTCAAAATGAGACGAAGATGTTCCTTATGTGGAGGAAAATTAAACGGAAATATCTGCACAGAGTGTGGGCTTGACAATTCAAAGAATGACGATCAGTATGTGACACTTGGAAATTCCGGTCATGAAGAATCGCTGACACATATACATACGGAAGCGGAAAAGCCGTATGAAGGAAAGACCATGACTCGGGAAAATGTGCGTAAGGCGAAGAATGCAGATAAAAATGCAAAGAAAGCAGCTGCAAAAAAGGCGTCAAAGAATGCGGAAGCAGGAAAAGTAAATCCGGCGGGGAATGGATATTCTGCAGCAAATGCGAGCTACAATACCGCAGGCACAAGCTACAGCCAGACAGGAAACCAGAGTTACAGTTATACATCATCTTCAATGCAACAACGCAGCAGACCGGTAAAAAAGAAAAGGAAGCTTGGAAAGTTTCTGATCGGCTTTGTGATCATTGCAGCATTTGCAGGTGAGCTTGGCGGAACGATCAGCGATGAAGTTCAGCATTATTTTGATGACTATACTTATGATGACAGTGACAGCTACACCGAGGAAGATCCATACAGTGATTTGCAGGAAGTGATGCCGGAAGAAGGAGAACTTTATGAAGCAGACCTGACAGCCGGAATTTATAAAGGCGGTGTACATCTTCCGCAGGGAACCTATACACTGACCTGCAAAAGTGGAAGTGGTCAGGTAGAGCTGACAGACAGCAAAAATAATATCTGGGTGCAGTACAATTTTGGTGATGACTACGATAATACGGAAGAAGAAGTCAGTGACTTTGAAGTATTTCCGGGATGTTATGTGATAGTAGAGGATACACTGGAGCTTCACATGACAGCAGAGAATGCACAGATGAATCTGACAGCAATTGCAAATCCGCTTACAGAATCGAAAACCGTATCGGATAAATTTACAGTAGGAAAAGACGTACCTGCAGGTGTCTATGATGTGAAATGTGTGGAAGGTTTTGGGATTTTTGATTATGACGTGACAGTAAGCGCCGGATACGAAAATTATATGGGAATGCTGATCGGTAATGAAGAGTCGGGATTTCCACAGGAGCTGAAAAATATTGTCCTGATCGATGGAACAGAAGTTGATCTGGAAGGACTTACAGTAGAACTTACACCGAGTGAGTGGATTGAATCGGAGGAGTACGAAAGCTTTTACGATAATTATTATTAGAAAGGACGAGTACAATGGCAAACAAGATTTCGGATGAAACAATCGAATACGTTGGAATCCTGGCAAAGCTGGAGCTTTCTGACGAAGAAAAAGAGCAGGCAAAGAAAGATATGGAAACCATGCTTGATTATATTGATACCCTGAATGAACTGGATACAGAAGGAATTGAACCGATGTCACATGTATTTCCGGTAAATAATGTATTCCGTGAGGATGTAGTGACAAATGGAGACAATCACGAAGCAATGCTGGCAAATGCGCCGCAGCAGAAAGAACAGAGCTACAAAGTACCTAGAACATTCGCATAGGAGGAAATCGAAAGATGGATTTGAAAGGTCTTACTGCCGTTGAACTTGGAAAAAAGATTCAGGCAAAAGAAGTTACAGTAAAAGAAGCAGTGGAAGCCTGCTTCGCACAGATTGATAAAGTAGAAAAAGAAGTCAACAGTTTTGTATCACTTCAAAAAGAAGCTGCCTTAAAAAGAGCGGAAGAAGTGCAGAAGCTGATCGATGACGGAACACTGACCGGACCGCTTGCAGGAGTACCGGTTGCGATCAAGGATAACATGTGTACGGAAGGTGTGACGACCACCTGCAGTTCAAAAATTCTGAGTAATTTTGTACCGACATTTTCAGCAGAAGCAGTTCTGAACCTGGAAAAAGCAGGTGCAGTTGTGATCGGAAAGACTAATATGGATGAATTCGCGATGGGAAGCACGACTGAGACTTCTTATTATGGAGAGACAAAGAATCCGTGGAATCTGGAGCATGTACCGGGTGGATCTTCCGGTGGCTCCTGTGCGGCAGTTGCGGCTCTGGAAGTACCATATGCTCTTGGATCTGACACCGGCGGATCGATCCGTCAGCCAAGTTCTTACTGCGGAATCGTTGGAATCAAGCCAACCTACGGAACGGTATCCCGTTATGGACTGATCGCTTACGGATCATCTCTTGACCAGATCGGACCGGTTGCAAGGGACGTAACCGACTGTGCGACGGTTCTTGAGACCATCGCATCCCATGATGTAAAAGACAGTACTTCGGTAGAACGCCAGGACACGGATTTTACGAGTGCGTTGGTAAACGATGTAAAAGGGATGAAGATCGGTATTCCAAAAGATTATTTTGGAGAAGGTCTGGACGAAGAAGTGAAAAAACCGATTCTGGAAGCCGCAGAGGTTCTGAAAAATGCAGGAGCTGAGATTGAAGAATTTGATCTTGGACTTGTAAAATATGCGATTCCGGCTTATTATGTCATCGCATCAGCAGAGGCAAGTTCCAACCTGTCCCGATTTGACGGTGTGAAATACGGATACCGCACAAAGGATTATGAAGAGCTTCACCAGATGTACAAAAAGACCCGCTCCGAGGGCTTCGGACCGGAGGTAAAGCGCCGTATCATGCTTGGGTCTTTCGTACTCAGTTCCGGATATTATGATGCTTATTATCTGAAAGCACTCCGTACAAAAGCACTGATTAAAAAGGCATTTGACAGTGCATTTGCAAAATATGATATGATCCTGGCGCCGGCAGCACCGACGACAGCACCGACGACAGCACCGAAGCTTGGAGCTTCCTTAAGTGATCCGATCAAAATGTATCTGGGCGACATTTATACGATTTCCGTCAACCTGGCAGGACTTCCGGGGATTAGTATTCCGGTTGGACGGGATGCGAAAGGACTTCCGGTTGGAATGCAGCTCATCGGAGACTGCTTCCAGGAGAAGAAGCTTTTTCAGGCAGCTTATACCTATGAGTGCCTGACAGAGAAAAAATGGGTATCTATGTACGACAAAACAGAAGCAGCCGGAAAGGAGGAAGCATAGATGTCAAAGCAGTATGAAACCGTAATCGGTCTGGAAGTTCACGTAGAACTTGCAACAAAGACAAAAATTTTCTGTGGATGCAGTACCGCATTCGGGGGCGCACCGAATACACATACTTGCCCGGTATGTACCGGTATGCCGGGCTCCCTTCCGGTATTAAATAAAAAAGTAGTAGAATATGCGATGGCAGTAGGACTTGCGACAAACTGTAAGATCACACAGGTGTGCAAATTCGACCGTAAGAATTATTTCTATCCGGATAACCCGCAGAACTATCAGATTTCACAGCTCTATCTGCCAATTGCGAGAGACGGCTATGTAGAGATTGAAGTCGGAGAGCAGAAGAAAAAAGTTCGGATCCATGAGATGCATATGGAAGAGGATGCCGGAAAGCTGATCCATGATGAGTGGGAGGACTGCTCTTTAGTCGATTATAACCGAAGTGGGGTTCCGCTGATCGAGATTGTATCGGAGCCGGATATGCGTTCGGCAGATGAAGTCATTGCTTATCTGGAAAAATTGCGTATGATCTGCCAGTATCTGGGAGCATCGGACTGTAAGCTTCAGGAAGGATCCATGCGAGCAGACGTCAATCTTTCGGTTCGTGAAGTAGGTGCTTCTGAGTTTGGAACACGTACTGAGATGAAGAACCTGAACTCCTTTAAAGCGATTACACATGCGATCGAGGGAGAGAGACAGAGACAGATCGAACTCATCGAAGAAGGAAAGAAAGTCATTCAGGAAACCAGAAGATGGGATGATAATAAAGAATATTCTTATGCAATGCGTTCCAAAGAGGATGCGCAGGACTATCGCTATTTCCCGGAACCGGATCTGGTGCCGATCGTGATCAGTGATGAATGGATCCAGAAGATCAAAGACCAACAGCCGGAGCTGAGAAATGAAAAACTTGCACGTTATGAGAAAGATTATGATATTCCACGTTATGATGCGGAGCTCATTACCGGAACGAAGAAGATGGCAGATCTCTTTGAGGCGACCTGTGCAATCTGCAACAAGCCGAAAAAAGTGTCCAACTGGCTGATGGTAGAAACCATGCGTCTATTAAATGAAAACGGACAGGAGCCGGCAGATATTAAATTTTCACCGGAGAACCTTGCAAAACTGATCGAACTTGCAGACGCAGGAACCATCAACAGTTCTGTTGCAAAAGAGGTATTTGAAAAGGTATTTGCAGAGGATGTGGATCCGGAAAAATATGTAGAGGATCACGGACTGAAGACCGTCAACGATGAAGGTGCACTCCGCACACTTGCGGAAGAAGTGATTGCAAAGAATCCAAAGGCAGTGGAAGATTTCAAGGGTGGAAAAGAAAAAGCCCTTGGCGCACTGGTTGGACAGATCATGAAGGCAATGAAAGGAAAAGCAAATCCGGGTATGGTTAATGAACTGCTCAGAGAAATGCTGAAATAAAAAAATAGAAATAAAAAAATCGTCCGGTTATCACGGAGTAAAATGTGATAATCGGACGTTTTTTATTACATATACTGTATCTGTTCTTTCGCCGGTTCCGATGCCGGATTTTCAAAGAATTTCTCTTTTTCCGTCACTTCCAGTACTTCTCCATGATCCATGAAGATCACCTGATCGGCAATTCGCTTTGCCTGAGCCAGATTATGTGTGACGATGACGAAAGTATACTGGTCTTTCAACTCCAAAAGCGTTTCTTCGATTGCAATTGTATTCTTCATATCCAGTGCGGAGCACGGCTCGTCAAGGAGCAGGATCTCCGGACCGGCACAGAGGCTTCGTGCGATAGCAAGACGCTGCTTCTGACCGCCGGATAATTTGAGGGCGGATTTTTTCAGTTGATCTTTGACCTCATCGTAGAGTTTTGCTTTCTGCAGAGACTCTGTAATTTTCTCAGCAATCTCTTTCTTATTACGGACACCGTGGTATTTCAGTACATAAGACAGATTCTTTTCGATACTGTGCGGGAAAGCGATCGGCTGTTGGAAAACCATGCCAACACGCCTTCTGAGTTTTTCTTTCGGAAGAGATTTGATATCGGTTCCTTCTAAAGTAATTGTTCCTGAGAGATAGCCGCCTTCTTCTTCTACCATCCGGTTCAGGGTTTTCAGAAAAGTTGTTTTTCCGCAGCCGGACTGACCAACGATGGCTGTAATCTGTCCTTTCGGGATCGTCAGGCTGATTCCGTGAAGGATTTCGTGTTTTCCAAATCCACATTTTAGATTTTCTATATTCAGCATATCAGTTGTCCTTTCGTAGATAGGTGATAAATTTACATATTAACTGGATGATGAGTAGGAAGAGCATCAGTACAAATGCGGTTCCATAAGCATAATCCAGAGAAAATCCGTTGTTCACAAGGATATACAGGTGATATGGAAGTGACATGAACGGATCGGAGAGAGAATGCGGAACATCTGCCTGCATGACAGCTCCGGTGTATAAAATCGGTGCAACGGCACCCATGCCGTATGCCATTCCAAGCGCAACGGTTCCGAGAAGCTCTACAGAGCAGACCGGAAGGATCAGTTTCCGGAGGGCATACTCACGGGAAAGTCCGAGACTTAGGGAGTTCTTCATATATTCACGCCCCTTCTCTTCCAGAATCTTTTCTGCTCGAATTGCAACAAAAGGAATGATCATTGCTGCAACACACAGTGCCGAACACAGAAGGCTGCGGTTAAGTCCAAAACGGTAGATCAGAAGCGTATATCCAACCAGCCCGAACAGGATCGAAGGGATTCCGGAAAGCCCGGTGATCGCCATATTTACAAGGACGGAAAATCGTTTTCCGGTGCTGTAAAATACAAGATAAATGGCAGCGCCGATACCAAGGATACCGCCGATCAGTGCAGAAAGTGCGCCAAGGTAAATGGAACCCATCAGTGCAGGATAGATACCGCCTGCAGTTCCAAGTGGAACACCGGCAGGCTTGTCCAGAAGGAAGGACAGGCTAAATACTTTTTTCCCTTTCCAGAAGACATAAAGGAAAAGGAAGAGTGTAACAACGATCACGCAAAGTCCGAGTATACTGAGAATCAGGCGTGTGAAAAATTTCTGCAGTTTAGTTTTCATGGGTGGCAAGCCTCCTTTTCAGAAGATAGCTGATACCGAGTACGATGAAAAGAATCACAAGCAGCACAGCATTTGCAACGTAAAGTACGGAGAGGTGAAGGCTTCCGTATTCAATACTTCCCATTTCCAGTGCGGTGAGGGCTGGAAGTGTCTGACCACGTCCAAGGAGTTTGGGATAAATCGGGGAATTACCGATTACCATCATGACGGCCATTGTCTCGCCAAGTGCGCGGCCGAATGCCATCATTGCACCTGCAATGATTCCCGGCCGGATTGCCGGAAGAATAAAATGCAGCAGGGTAAATTCTCTGGAGAATCCAAGTGTGATCGCACTGAACTCGTAAGTCTTTCGTGCAGTCTGTAAAGATTCATGACAGGTGGAAATAACGAATGGTAAAAGCATGATCCCCAGTACGATCCCGGCTGCCAGGATACATTGACCGGCTGCCATATGGAGGTGGGTGGCAAAGGCTTTTACAAGAACCGTAAGTCCGATAAATCCGAAGATGACGGACGGGATTCCTGCAACCAGATCGATGAACGCAAGGAATATGGATGCCACCTTTTTCGGAAGGTAATAGTCCAGAAAGCAGGCACAGGCAACGCCGAAGATGAGTGCGAGGACAACTGCGATCGCTGAGACATAAAGGGTACCGGCAATCGCAGGTAAAAGTCCGTACTGCGGTTTCTGACTGACAGGGCGCCATTCAGTGGTAGGCAGGAACATTTTGATTCCAAGCTGTGAAATGGCAGGAATACTTTCCTTCACAATATGGATCATCATGACTGCCATCAGTGCCGTTACGAGAAAGGCAGCCAGATAAATGATTCCTTTGCTGAATTTATCTGAAAGTTTCTTAAACATAGTAAATCCTTTCTAGGTATGATGCAGGACAGACAGCGCTGTCCGGATACAAATCAAAATTGATCCCTGGGATTAACCAGCGACATATAGCAAGAAAAAGGGGTGTGTCTTTGCACACCCCTTCAATATCGGAAGATTATTTCATAGGAATGAATCCCATATTTTCTACAGTTTTCTGTCCTTCATCACCAAGAACGTAATCAAGGAAAGCCTGCTGTACATCTGTCGGATCACCAGAACCTACAAGAAGAAGTGGTCTCTGGATGATGTAAGATCCATCAAGAATGTTTTCTTTTGTTGCAGCAACACCGTTTACTTTCAGTGGAGTTACTTTTCCTTCATTCTGGTTAGCAACACCAAATGAAGCATATCCGATTGCGTACTGGTTATCAATGATATCCTGAACAAGTTCACCCATAGAAGAAGCCTGGATCGCATCCGCTTTTACTTCTGTGTCACCCATGATATTCTTCTGGAATACTTCGTGAGCTCCACCGTTGATATCACGTGTAATAACAACAACTTCTTCGTCAGGAAGAGATGAGTCAAGATCTTTCCATGTAGCATATTCGCCGGAGAAAAGTCCTACGATCTGTTCTGTTGTAAGGTTATCAAGAACATCATTTACCGGATTAGCCGGGTTTACTGCGATCGTCAGAGCATCGATACCAACCTGGTATTCTTTTTCATCTTTGATTGCTTCTTTTTCTTCATCCTTTACGCTTCTTGCAACCATACCAAATGTTGCAGTTCCATCGATAACGGCTTTGGTTCCCTGTCCGGATCCGCCTGCTGAAACGTAGATTGCGATATCTTCTTTTGGAAGAGATGAATCATATGCATCCCATGTTCCATAAGTATCAAAGAAAGTAGTAGCCATAGAAGTGATAACCGGTGCTAAAGTAGAAGATCCGTTAAATAAGATCTGGTTACTTTCTGTATCGGCAGAAGCTTCTGTCTTTGCACCCTCTTCTTTTTTGCTGTCAGCAGAATCTGACTTGCTGCTTCCGCATCCTACTGCCATAGATGATACCATAGCAAGTGTAAGAGCGATTGATAAAAATCTCTTTTTCATTGTATGTATTCCTCCCTGAATAAAATTTACATATCCAAAATATAAATTTAACATTCTTTCAATAAAATGTATGTTGCATTGACAACATTTTTTATAGATAATTTACATGAATGATATAGAATATATCTATATACTAAATATCTATGGAAGGAATGGGAAAGCCATGCTATACTGTACATACGAATATGTGTTTGGTTTTTATTCTACGGGAACTTCCTGTGAAATAAAAGGTATTGCGTGCTATAGGTGCACATTTTTTAAATTATGGAGGAATTCATGACGGAAGAAATTAAAAAGCTGATCATTTATACAAGAAAAATGAAGAAAAGGGAGCCGTTGTATCGGGACTACCCGGAGGAGTTCCGGGAAGAAATCCGGGGATATCTGGAAAGCAACCATATTTCCAGACTCTATGCACATCAGGTTGAGATGTTTGAGAAGGTCAGAGCCGGAGAAAATGTGGTTATTACGACTTCGACGGCAAGTGGAAAGACGCTTGCCTTTTTGCTCCCGGTATTGCAGGAAATTCTGGAAGACCCGCTGACACGTGCGATTTTTATTTACCCGACCAAGGCACTGGCAAGTGACCAGTACCGCGCGATGCAGTCGATTTTGAAATTTTTCGGAGAGGGAAGAGTTTCAGCAGGCGTGTACGATGGAGATACCAAACCTGCCGAGCGGACAAGGATCCGCAAGAGTGCAAATATTATCCTGACCAATCCGGAGATGCTGAACTCGGCATTCCTTCCGAATCACAGCAATTACGGGTTTGACGCGATTTTTGCAAATTTACGATATGTAGTGATCGATGAGCTTCATTCTTACCGCGGTGCTTTCGGAGCACATCTGGCAAATATTTTCCGGAGAATGCACCGGATTTGCCGGTATTACCATTCGAATCCGCATTTTCTGTGCAGCTCCGCGACGATCGCCAATCCGGTAGAGCTTGCCGAAAAAATCTGTGGAAGCGGATTTACGCTGATTGACCGGGATGGATCGCCGGCACCGGAGAAGGAATACTGTATTATCCAGCCGCCGGAGATCAAGGGGAATAATGACAAAGTATATGGAAGGATTGCGGCGTCAACCGTGGCAGCCGGACTGATACCGGAGCTGGTGGAAGAGGATCATCATTTTATCACCTTTGGACGATCCAGAAGAAATGTAGAAGTTATTCTAAAAGAAGCAAAGGATAAATTAGATGCTGCCGGATTTCTTGGAATGGCGCGGGTGGGCGGCAAGAATCCGGCAGATCTGATCGCAGGATACCGTGGCGGTTATACCCCGCTGGAGCGAAAAGAGATTGAGCGGAAGATGACGGAGGGAGAACTGACCGGGCTGGTATCGACGAATGCACTGGAGCTTGGGATCGACATCGGAAAGCTGGATGCAACTGTGATCGTCGGTTATCCGGGGACAAGGGCGTCCTTCTGGCAACAGAGTGGACGTGCCGGACGAAGTGGCAGTGCCTGTGTAAATTATCTGATCCTGGAAAATGAACCGTTTGACCAGTACATTGCCATCGATCCGGAATGGCTGTTCTCAAGAGAAAGTGAAAATGCGATCGTGGATCCGGACAATCTTCTGATCGAGCTTGCACATCTGCGCGCAGCGGCTGCTGAGATGCCACTTTCACTGGATGATATTGCGCTTTTTCCGGATCTTGGAGAAATGATCCCGGTGCTTTTAAGCGCCGGAGAAGTAAAAAGCCTCGCCGGAAGATTTGCCTGGGCGGGACCTGCATTTCCGGCAGGGGATTACAGCCTGCGTAATATGGACAAGACCAGGTTCAAGCTGCTCGCGCAAGAGGACGGACATGAGATCACGGAGATGGACGAATCCCAGGCATACCATGAGATCCATCCGGGTGCTGTATATATGCATGATGGTGCATCCTATGAGATCACGAAGATGGATCTGGTCAGCCGGACAGCTTACGCCATTCCGTTTACAGGGGATTATTATACGGTACCGGCAGGACAGGAAGAGACGCGTATCCTGCATGTATTTCAGGAGGATGCGTATCAGAGGACGGAAATCTGTTTTGGAGATATCAATGTAAACGAAATCATTGCTATGTACAAGAAACTGCAGTTCCATAACCATCAGAATCTGGGCTATGTGACGCTGACACAGCCGCTTCAGAAGGATTATGGAACGGAAAGCACCTGGCTTACGATGCCGGAGAATGTTGTCAGAGTCTACCGGAGTCTTCTTTTGCCAAATCGGATGGGAGAGCTGGTGCTGAACAATCATTTTGATGGAATGCAGTATGCGATCAAGAATGCGGTAATGATGGTGACGATGACGGAACGGGATGATATCGATGTGACCATGTCCAACAATGCGACCATTCCGGATGAGTTCCGGGAGGAAAAGGTGTCCCTCTTCATTTATGACAAATATGAGGGCGGACTTGGTTATTCGGAGAAGATCTATGATCTGATTCCGGAAATTCTGGAAAGTGCGATTAAAATGGTCAGCGGCTGTCCGTGTGAGGATGGCTGTCCGGCATGCGTAGGTGACTACAATCTGGATAAGAAGACGGTTCTGTGGGGACTTGATAATCTTCTGGAAGAGAGCGAACCGCCGGTTTATCTGAAGAAAAATATCAAAGAGCCACAGCCTGTGATCCGGAAAGAATTTTCTTTCTTCAATCTGCCGGATGAGTGGGAGAAGGTCTGTTATGCCGTGGTCAAAAATGGCGAGGCAGGCGGGCAGTTCCTGAAGACCATTAAAAAAGTCAGTACAGAAGGACACAAGCTGATCCTGACGATGGAAAATGAATTTTATGCAAAATGGCTGATGGAGCAGGATAACCTCCAAAGTCTGACCAATACCTTGCGGTATCATGTGATCTGTCCGGCGGATATGCAGATCCGGGTACGGTATGAAGCGAAAATGGATGAGCAGGAGAAAAAAGAACGACAGAAGAAGAGAGACCGTTTGCAAAGGCGATATGATGAACAGCTTGGAAATGAATAATATAGAAGAAATA
Organism: Coprococcus sp. AM97-35; assembly: GCF_027697525.1. Lineage (NCBI taxonomy): Bacteria > Bacillati > Bacillota > Clostridia > Lachnospirales > Lachnospiraceae > Coprococcus > Coprococcus sp. AM97-35. The sequence goes on from NZ_JAQESL010000012.1 coordinate 19,765, forward strand.
AAAACTTTAAATCCTTACCAGCAGGAGGCGGTGCTGGATGAAAGCCCGGCATGTCTGGTAAATGCAAATGTAGGGAGCGGAAAGACAACAGTGCTGATCGAGAAAGTGCGGCATCTGCATGAGAAAAAGCAGGTTTCGTATGAGAAAATGGTAGTGCTTACCTTTACCAACAAGGCGGCAGATGAGATCGCAGAACGTCTATCCAGAAAAGAAGCAGAGCTTACGGAAGAAGAACTGTGGGGATTTGGAACCTTTCACAGTGTTGCCTTAAGGATTCTGCGAAGATTTCTTCCGGAAAAAGCAGAAGACGGAACAAAATTGGAAGAATGGAACCGGGAATTTACCGTTATCACACCGAAAGATGAAATGGAAATGGTGCTTGCCATCGCAAAAGAAGGCGGTTATAAGATCAAATACCAGAACCGTCTGAAAAAGCGGATGGAAGAGGATTACGCGGCATATCGGAAAGGAAGAACACAGGGAAAATACAAAGATGATCTGTTTCAGATCTTTCCGCTTCTTGAGAAGGCAAAAAGACAGCAGAATAAAATGTCTTTTGCAGATCTTCTGGAAGAAGGAACGCAGGTGGCAAAAGAGCAGGAAGAGGTGCTGGATCTTAAGTGGATCATTGTCGATGAGGTACAGGACAGTGACGAAAAACAGCTGGAATTTCTGGAGGCGTTAAAAGGCACACGGACTCACTTTTTTGCGGTGGGGGATCCGAATCAGGTGATCTACAGCTGGAGAGGAACCGGACCGAATATGTTCTTCCTGATCAAGCACAGATTTGGCGCAAAAGAACTGACTCTGCCGGTTAACTACCGGTCCGATGAAGTGATCCTGGAAGCGGCGAACCGTTTTCTTCAGTTTGGAGGAAAGATTGAGGGAAGTGGCGAAAGAGGGGAGAAGATTCTGGTAAGGAATCATTATGATCCATTTATCGAGGCAGAGTATCTGACAGAGCGGATCCGTGAGCTTCATGAGCAGGGACTTCCTTACCGGGAGATTGCGGTTTTCTACCGGGTGCAGAAGCAGGCAGAGATTCTGGAAAAAGTATTTGAAAGAGCAGAACTTCCTTATGTTCTTCCGGCAAAACAGAAAGAGGATGAGGATCCGGTTCCGGAAAGACCTCATATGATCCGGGAGTATGTTGCAGAAGGGAAGCTGAATGCGGTTTCAGGCGAACATATGATGGAAAAAGCGGCAGATACAGAACGACAGACGGAGGAAGAAGACGCAGTTCATCTTATGACACTGCATGCCTCAAAAGGTCTGGAATTTGACTATGTATTCATCATTGGAATGAATCAGGGACTGATCCCGCTTCGCTGCAAAAGCATAGAACAGGAAGAAGAGGAGCGCCGTCTGTTCTTCGTAGGACTGACCCGTGCAAGGAAGAATCTGGAACTTTCCTATTATACAAATCCGACGATCCCGGGGACATATGAGACACCAAGCAATTATCTGCGGATGCTGCCGGAGGAGCTGCTCGACTGGGAAGAAAAGCCGGGAAGTGAGTCGCGGAAAGCGAATCTGCAGAAACTGCGGAAAGAGACGCGGGAGCTGATCAGGGAGAAAAAGCAGGAGGAAGAAGAACAGAAAGAAACACGGAAGCCAGAGCGAAAAGGCAGACATCCGAAGTACGGGGAAGGGGAGATTATTTCTGAGGACGAGATGATGATCGAACTGGAATTTCCGGGATATGGGAAAAAACAATTTCTGAAAGCATTTGGCGAAGTGGAAGTTTTGAAAGGCTTATAGAAAATGGCAATACAAATTGTTTGCTGAAAGAATTTATCAATAAAATATTTTTTCATGAAAGGGCATATGGAAATGAATTTTTTTTCACCTCTATATGCCTTTTAAAAGAAAAGTGAATATTTATTCATAGAATTATCGCGATAATTTTATTATAATTTCAATAAATTTTATGAATATTTTATTTATTTCTAAGGAGGTAGCAATATGGATGCTATGAAAATCGCCAACAGTATACCGATGTGGATCGCCTGTGGAATCCCGGTAATACTCGTTATCGCACAGGCCCTGATCTTTGCAAAAAAATCTTATTCGGCAGGAAAGAAGATCGGACTTACAGAAAAACAGATGAAGAACGCAATCAAGAGCAGCGCGATCACTTCCATTGGACCATCTATTGTAATCTTAAGTGGAATGCTTTCCCTTCTGATCACTGTTGGAGGACCGATGGCGTGGATGAGACTTTCCCTGATCGGTTCCGTTATGTTTGAATCTATCGCAGCAGGTTTTGGTACTGCATCAGTTGGTGTACAGCTTGGAGCAGATACACTGACACCACTGGCACTTGATATGGCAGTATGGACCATGATCCTTGGATCGATCGGATGGATCATCTTTGCAACTATTTCTGCAAGCCGTATGGACAAGGTACAGCACAAAATTTCAGGTGGAGATCCGGCAAAACTGATGGCAATTTCAAGTGCGGCTATCATTGGTGCATTTAGTTCAATGTCATCTTCTCATCTGATCAAGCTGAATAAAAACTCAGTTGCCTGCGTACTTGGAGCTGTATTTATGGCAATACTTTTAACCATTTCAGAAAAAAAGAATATCAAGTGGCTGAAAGAATGGAATCTTACGATTTCAATTCTGGCAGCAATGATCATCACAGCCGTGATTTAAAGGAGGAGCGAACATGGAAAAAAAAGGTTTTTATGAAGGCGAATATATGCCGCAGATGCATAAGATTGGTAAACTTACCGGATTGCTTGGAGCTGTATTATCTTTCCTGCCGGCACTTGTACTGGCAGTTGTGTACGGACTTCTTCCAAAACCTGCTGCACTTGCCACCGCATTTATTTCTGCAGCAAGTGCATTCGGATTTCTCTGGGTTGTAGAACCGATTTCTTACTTTACCGTACTTGGTCCGGTAGGTACATACATGGCATTTTTGTCAGGAAATATTTCCAATATGCGAGTTCCTTGTGCCGGTATGGCTCAGGTCGCAGCTGACGTTGAACCAGGAACAGAAAAAGGTTCGATCGTTTCAGTAATCGGTATGGCGACATCCATCGTCATCAACGTATCTGTGCTGACGATCGGAGTTATCCTCGGAAGCTCTGTACTTTCAGCAATGCCGGCAAGTGTGATAGAGGCATTGAATTATCTGCTTCCGGCACTGTTTGGTGCCCTGCTTATGCAGTTTGGACTGAAAAGAATCAAATTTGCAGGTGGTATGCTTGCATTTGCAATTCTCATTGGTATTGCAATTAACGCAGGTCTTTTCAACTGGCTTCCGGGAGCAGCAAACTATCTGACAACTCTTGCAAGTGTATTTGCAGCAATCGGTGTAACACTTGCAACTTATGGAAAGAAAAAAGAAGCCGGAAAGTAAGAATAGTGTATAATTGGATGGAAAAGGAGAGGTAGATATGACGAAAAAAGAGATGCTTGGGCAGATGGAGGAACTTAGGTCTACCTGCGTGGACATCTGCACTAATTTATGGAATAATCCTGAGAGTGGCGGGAATGAGCAGAAGTCAGCGGATATGATCCGTGAGCTTCTTCATCATGAAGGATTTGTGATTGTAAATGAAGAACATCTTCCACATGCGTTTTATGCAGAATATGGAAGTGGCAAACCGGTGATCGCTGTTCTTGGAGAATATGATGCGCTTCCGGGACTTTCACAGAAATGCCAGATCACGAAAGAGCCGGTAACACCGGGAGCAGCAGGACATGGATGTGGACATAACCTTCTGGGCGCAGGGGCTGTGACAGGAGCGATCATGATCAAACGGTTTCTTGAGCAGGAAGGAATTCCGGGAACCTTAAGATTCTATGGATGCCCGGAAGAAGAATTGCTAAGTGGAAAAGTAAAAATGGCATATTATCATATGTTTGACGGATGCGATATGGCACTGAGCTGGCACCCGATGTCTGCAAACATGATTTATGATGAAGGATATCTGGCGAGTGCATCTGCGAAGTTTTATTTCAAAGGAAAAACTTCACATGCAGCATTTGCACCGGAAAGAGGGCGGAGTGCGCTTGACGCAGTGGAACTTATGAGTGTAGGCGCCAACTATTTAAGAGAGCATGTAGTTGACAAGGCAAGAATCCACTATACTACAGACAGTGGCGGATTTTCACCGAATATCGTGCCGGATAAAGCAAGTGCATGGTATTTTACAAGGGCTCCGCACATCAGCGATGTAAAAGACATTCTCCGCAGACTGACACTTGTGGCAAAAGGTGCTGCAATGATGACAGAGACGGAGGTTGAGACCAAAATTGAATATGGCTGCTGCGATATGGTCAGCGAAAAATCATTTGCAGATCTGACATGGAAGAATCTGCAGGAGGTCGGAACACCAACTTATACGGAAGAGGAAATGGAATTTGCAAGACAGTTGCAGGCTACCGTTGATCCGGCTATCAAAGATAGAGATCAGAGAATGTATGAAGCAAAAGAAAAGGCATTAGCAGATGGTGTTGTTTCCAGAAATGCCTGGGAAAAAGCACCGCTTACTGCTTCTTCGGACAGTGGAGATGTGAGCCAGATGATGCCGATGAACCTCTTTACTGCAGTTTGCTGGCCGGTTGGTGTTGCACCGCATACCTGGCAGAGCTGTGCATCTGCCGGAAGCACGATCGGACAGAAAGGTGCATTTTACGCAGCAAAAGTCATTGCAGCAACAGCATATGACCTGTATACACAGCCGGAACTGCGAAAAGAAATTCAGGACGAATTCGATGCGCAGGACAGAGAACCATATGCACCGATGTATGACGGTGAATAAAAACAAGAAAAAGTAAAGAAAAAAGATCCCGGAGCCGTGAGGTTTCCGGGATTTTTATGAGGAAAAAAAGTAAGTGTGTGACTGGATTTGACAAGAATTTTCATGGATGTTACACTGAGAAAATAGGAGAAAAACAGACTGTGTGAGGGGGATAAGTGCAGTCAGGCAGGAGACAGAAATGGGTATCGCAATACAGGAATTATTATCGCAGGAATATTTTAAGGATTTTTACGTTCTGGCGGGGGCAAAGGGACTGCACCGTGAGATCCAGGGGATCACAGTTATGGAGGCACCGGATGCATTCCACTGGACAAAAGGGAAGGAACTGGTACTTTCATCAGGGTACGTTATTGCAAAGGAACCGGATTGTATTGAAAAAGCGTTCCGGGAGGGAAGTGTCCAGAAATCAGCGGGAATGATGATCAAAAGAGAACGATATCTGGAGAAGATACCGGAGGAGATACTGGAGCTTTTTGAACAGTATGAGGTGCCCCTTATCTCCATGCCATTTTCAGCACCATGGATGGAAGTGATGAGCCAGATTAATACTGCTGTGCTGAACCGGACCATACGCAGGCTGCGGATCAATACCAGTCATATGACATTTCAAATGTCGAATTTTTCATATAAAGAGCAGAAGATCAAGCGGATCCTGCAGGCGATGGAGGCTGAGATGGGTTTCCCGGCATTTTTATATGATTTTGTAGAAGAAGAGGCGTATTACAGTTCGATGAATTTTCAGAAGATAGCGAAAGGATTCGGACTTGAAACAGAGGATTTCTGGGAGCCGTCAATGCCGTATACCCGGCATACGCTTTGTGATTACATGGACATGGTGAGATACCGTCTTGTGAATCAGAGTCACCAGGAGGGACCGAGAATCAGCTGGATACGGGTCCCGATTTCTGTAAATGGAAGTGTACAGGCGTATTTTGCCGTGATGGAAGCGCGGGAATTCCTGGATTATTATGATGAGTACAGTATCCGGATTGCCTATCTGATGCTGCAGGGATTATATGAGCAGATCGTAGCGGCACAGAACATGGGAAATATCGGATTTGAGAACTTTGTATTATACGCTTTGAGTGCAACGGAAGATGATACACAGAAGATGATGTTTCAGGCGAATGTACAGGGAATTTCCATGAGTACAAAATACAGGTATGTATTGTTCCGGCGCGCGGACAATCAGGAAGAACTTCCAAACCGGAGAAAAGAGATCCTTGAGGCTTACAGGAAAAGCAGTCTGATCAAATATGCCAGAATCGCAATGATCGGAGAAAATGTGGGAATTCTTTTTTTGGAAGACAGAGAAGAAGACTGGGAGAAAGGTCATATCCTTGCACTTCTGGAAGAATTCCGGAGAAGAGTTCTGAAGAGCTGTCCGGAGACGGCACTGGAATTTGGTTATTCACTGGATGCCGCTTCTCTTGGGCATATCCATCAGAGCATAGAGAAATGCCAGAAAGCACTGAATATGGGGAAAATGATTTATCCAAGCCTTTTTGCATGGGAGTATTCTCAGCTTGGTGCACTTGCATGGCTGGATATTCCGGAAGAAGAGCTTACTCATATGCTCTCGGCTTACAGTGTACTCCTGAAAGATGAAAAGAATATCGAGCTTTTAAAGACTTTAAAAGTATATCTGGAAAATAATATGAACTACAGCGCAACAGCTGAAAAATTATATGTACATATCAATACGATCAGGAAGAGGATCGACAAGGTAAACGAACTTCTGCAGATTGACTGGAGCGATAATATTGCACGGATGAATGCAGAGCTTTTACTGCGCTTTTTGAATCTGGAAGAAAAAATTTAACGTTTCCTTGAACAAGAATTGATGATTTTCAGGGCAAAAGATGATACAATATATATTGTGTGAAAAAAAAGACAAAAAGGGAGATGCCTATGCCAAAGAAACAGAAGGCAAAGATAAAGCAGAAAAATAAGTGCCCTGAAAAGCTGATCCGGACAGAGGCTGCAAAAGAGATTGCAGAGATAGACCGTTCGCTTCAGGATCAGAAGTATCAGCTCAGATGCAGAGCTGCAATCGATCTTCTTACAGCAAAGTTGAATATGATAAATGCAGATCTTTCGCGCAAGAAACGCCATGTTGTGATCAACCAGATCAGCAGCAGAGTGAAGACGGCAGAGAGTATTTATACAAAACTGATCCGGAAAGGCCTGGAGCCGGATTTTGACACGGCAAGAGCAGAACTGAAGGATTTGATCGGAATCCGCGTGGTCTGTCCATTTGAAGATGAAGTGTACGAGGTCGCAGACCGTCTGAAAGCGCAGGGAGATGTACAGATCATCCGTGAGAAAGATTATATTAAGAATCCCAAAAAGAACGGATACAAGAGTCTTCACATGATCGTGGAGGTCCCAATTTATTCATCCAAAGGACCACTGAAGGAAAAGGTGGAGATCCAACTCCGTACGGTGGCAATGGATTACTGGTCTGTGCTTGAGTACCAGATATTTTATAAGAAGACAGAGAATGAAGAGGTTGCAAAGGAATTAAAAACCTATGCAGATGAAATTTCTGAGCTGGATGCAAAAATGCTGAAACTCAGGGATAAGATTGAAAAAATGTAGTAGAAACACAGGGAAAGAATGTGCGAAGGCGCATTCTTTTTTTGATACAATCAGGAAATCAATTGCATAGGCATTCCAGTTAGGTTATAATCTAGTACAGTATGGACAGATAAATTACAGAATGGATATGAGGAAATACCATGAAAATGATCAAGACAGATAAACTTGTATTTGAATATGCAAAGCGTGACGAAGAAGGTAATATTATAGGGAAAAGCCGCGCTATTGATGAGGTATCGCTGGATATCGAGCCGGGACAGTTTATTGCGATCCTGGGGCATAATGGCTCTGGGAAGTCTACACTTGCAAAGCATATGAATGCCCTGCTGGTTCCGTCTGACGGAACCATGTGGGTAGACGGAATGGACACGAAGGAAGAAGAACATCTGTGGGATGTACGTCAGAGCGCCGGAATGGTATTCCAGAATCCGGATAATCAAATCATAGGAACGGTCGTTGAGGAAGACGTGGGATTTGGTCCGGAGAACCTGGGCGTGCCGACAGAGGAGATCTGGCAGAGAGTGGAAGACAGCCTGAAAGCGGTTGGGATGATTGAATACCGTCACCATTCACCGAATAAATTGTCCGGGGGGCAAAAGCAGAGGGTTGCGATCGCCGGTGTCATGGCAATGCGTCCAAAGTGTATTGTACTGGATGAGCCAACTGCGATGCTGGATCCGAATGGAAGAAAAGAAGTACTTCGAAGTGTGATGGAGCTGAGAAAAAGAGAACACATTACAGTGATTCTGATCACCCATTATATGGAAGAGGTTGTAGATGCAGACCACGTATTCGTAATGGATCATGGTCATGTAGTAATGCAGGGAACACCGAGAGAAATCTTTTCACAGGTGGATACTTTAAAGCACTACAGACTGGATGTGCCGCAGGTGACGATCCTTGCTGATGAACTGAGAAAAAGAGGACTTGATATTCCGGCGGGAGTTTTGAAGAAGGAAGAATTGGTGGAGATATTATGTCGATTAAATTAGAACATATCAATTATGTATACAGTGAAGGAACTGCATATGAAAAGCATGCGCTGAAGGATGTATCCCTGGAAATCCCACACGGTGAATTTGTCGGGATCATTGGTCACACCGGCTCCGGTAAATCGACACTGATCCAGCACCTGAACGGACTGATCAAGGCGACAAGCGGAGCACTTTATTACAACGGAGAGAATATTTACGGAGAAAACTATAACTTACGTGAGCTGCGAAATCAGGTCGGGCTGGTCTTTCAGTATCCGGAGCATCAGCTTTTTGAGGTCAATGTACTTCAGGATGTCTGTTTTGGACCGAAGAATCAGGGACTTTCACCGGAAGAATGTGAAAAGCGGGCAAGAGAGGCGTTGCAGCTTGTTGGTCTCAAAGAAAAATATTTCGATCATTCCCCGTTTGATCTGTCAGGCGGGCAGAAAAGACGTGCAGCGATCGCAGGTGTACTGGCAATGCGTCCGAAGGTACTGGTTCTGGATGAACCGACTGCAGGACTGGATCCGAAGGGAAGAGATGAGATCCTGGATCAGATTGCCTATCTGCACGAAAAAGCAGACATGACTGTCATTCTAGTTTCCCACAGTATGGAAGATATTGCAAAATATGTGGATCGTATTATTGTGATGAATAAAGGCAGCGTCATGTTTAATGATGTGCCAAAGAAAGTGTTTGCACACTACAAAGAACTGGAGAGTGTGGGACTTGCGGCACCACAGGTAACGTACATCATGCATGCGCTGAAGGAAAAGGGAATGGATGTTCCGACAGATGCAACCACGATAGAAGAAGCAGCGGATGGCATTATGAAAGCACTGAAGAAGGAGAGGGCAGCCAAATGATTCGAGACATAACGATTGGACAATATTATCCGGCTGACAGCCGTATCCATAAGCTGGATCCGCGTGTGAAGATTGTATGCACACTGCTGTATCTGATTTCTCTTTTTACATTTAAAAGTATTTTGGGATATGTACTTGCGACTGTGTTCCTGTTTGGATGCATTAAGCTGGCGAAGGTACCGTTCAAATTCATTGTCAGAGGACTGAAGCCAATTATCATTCTGCTTCTGATCACAGTATGTTTCAACTTATTTCTGACACCGGGCGGAAAGACATTGGTCCATGTGGGCTTTATCAAGATCACGGAGTACGGCTTAAGCACAGCGGTTTATATGGCGATCCGGCTGATCTATCTGATTATGGGATCCTCACTTATGACACTGACAACTACACCGAATTCACTGACAGATGGTCTGGAGAAGCTTCTTCGCCCATTGAATAAGCTCCATGTACCGGTACATGAGATTTCGATGATGATGTCGATCGCACTTCGTTTTATTCCGATCCTTCTGGAGGAAACGGATAAGATCATGAAGGCACAGATTGCCAGAGGTGCGGATATGGAAAGTGGAAATCTGATCCAGAAGGCAAAGGCAATGATTCCGATCCTGGTTCCGCTCTTTGTATCCGCATTCCGCCGTGCCAATGATCTTGCAATGGCAATGGAAGCAAGATGTTATCGCGGCGGCAATGGCAGAACCAAGATGAAACCTCTGATTTATAAGAGTGCTGACCACATGGCATACCTGATTACGATCCTGTATGTTGTGATCGCATTTGTTGTTGGAAGATATGTTCCATTCAAGCTGTGGATCTTTTAAGGAGTCATAAGATGAGAAGAATCAGATTAACAGTGGCTTATGATGGAACAAATTATTGTGGCTGGCAGATCCAGCCAAATGGAATTACGATCGAGGAAGTGCTGAATAAGGCAATCTGTAAGCTCACCGGAGAAGAGATTCAGGTGATAGGGGCGAGCCGGACGGATTCCGGGGTTCATGCAAGAGGAAATATTGCTGTGTTTGACACGGAAAGCAGAATACCGGCAGAACGTTTTTCTTATGCCCTGAATCAGCGTCTTCCGAAAGATATTGTAGTTGTAAAATCAGATGAGGTGGATCTTAACTGGCATCCGCGTTATCAGGATACTCTGAAAACCTATGAATATCACATCATCAATACAAAAGTGCCGATTCCGACAGAGAGGCTTTATAATTACTTTGTAAGTTTTGATCTGGACATGGAGCAGATGAGGCGGGGAGCGGCTTATCTGGTAGGAGAACACGATTTTGCACCATTTTGCTGTATCCGTACTAATGCAAAGACAACGGTGCGGACAATCACGGATTTGCAGATTCTGCAAAGCGGAGAGCATATTACGATCCGGATTACGGGAAATGGATTTTTGTATAACATGGTGCGCATCATAGCCGGAGTACTGGTGCGTGTCGGAAGAGGATTTTACGAACCGGAAAAGGTAAAGGAACTTTTGGAAGGCGGAGAAAGAACCAGGGAAGCGGTCACGGCACCGCCGCAAGGACTCTGCCTGATGGAAATCAGCTATTAGAATGAAGAATAGTGCATGAGTCTGCTTTTTAGGCAGGCTCATTTTTTTAACAGGAAATTCCGAATAGAAGGTACTACATATCGGAGGAATTTTTGCGATAGAAAAAAACTATAGAGAAGTTAACCTATTTGGATAAACAATAAGTAAAACAGGCAGTTTTATTGAAGAAATATTGTGAAAATGTTATCCTAATAATCAGAGGCATTTTGGGAAAACAGCATAGAAACATCATGTCATTAAAGAGAGAAAAGGGAAAAAATATGAATTATGTAGGAATTGATATCGGATCAACAGCATCCAAGGTTGTTGTTGAAGGAGATAAGAAAGAACATTTCGTACTGCCGACAGGATGGAGCAGCAAAGAGACGTGCGAAAAGATCAAGAATAAGCTGCTTGAGATGGGGATAGATGTTACCTCAGATGATACAAAGGTAGTTGCTACAGGATATGGAAGAATCGCAGTTGATTTTGCAGATCATGTAATTACAGAGATTACCTGCCATGCCAGAGGTGGGCGTGAGCTTGCAGGGGGGGACTGTTCGATCATTGATGTGGGAGGACAGGATACGAAGGTGATCGTTGTACAGAATGGAATGGTAGCCGATTTCCAGATGAATGATAAATGTTCGGCGGGAACCGGAAAGTTTCTGGAGATCATGGCGAACCGCCTGGGTGTTACGATCAATGAATTATTTGATATGGCGGCAGCAGGAGAAGTTATTCCGATCAGCTCACTTTGTACGGTATTTGCCGAATCTGAGGTGATCAACTATATCGGAGAAGGAAAAAAGCGTGAAGATATCGCGGCCGGAGTTGTAGATTCTGTTGCCAATAAAGTAGTGCAGCTTGCGCAGAAAAAGGAACTTGGAGACAGAGTGATCCTGACCGGAGGACTCAGTCACAGCATTTATTTCACAGGAATCCTGTCAGACAAGCTGGATCAGAAAGTGGAATCAGAAGAGTTTGGTCGTTTTGCGGGGGCATACGGGGCAGCACTTCTTGCCAGAGAAAAGAAAGACAAAAGGAGATAATGAAGATGGAACTGATTAAAGATTTGCCAGAGGTATTTGAAGAATTTGCGGAGCAGAGACAGAAATCATTTCTGGCTGTTAAGGAACTGAAAGAAAAAGGTGTTCCGGTTGTGGGATCTTACTGTACATATTTCCCGAAAGAGATTGCAATGGCGATGGGAGCAGGATGTGTAAGCCTTTGCTCGACTTCGGACGAGACGATTCCGGAGGCAGAAAAGGATCTTCCGAAGAATCTCTGTCCGCTGATCAAATCAAGTTATGGATTTGCAAAGACAGACAAATGTCCATTCTTCTATTTCTCAGACGTAGTAGTTGGGGAAACAACCTGTGATGGAAAGAAGAAGATGTATGAATATATGTCAGAATTCAAAGATGTATTTATCATGGAACTTCCGAATAGCCAGAGAGAACCGGGACTTCAGCTCTGGAAAGGCGAGATCATCCGTTTCAAGGAATATCTGGAACAGAAATTTGGCGTGACGATCACGGAAGAGCAGATCCGTGAAGCTGTAAAGACAGAGAATCAGGCACGCCAGTCCTTAAAGAAACTTTATGAAGTGATGAAACATGATCCGGCTCCGATCAAAGGACAGGATCTGTTCAAAGTTCTGTACGGAAGCACCTTCAAATTTGACCGTTCCCTGATCCCGGGCGAAGTGGATGCTCTTACTGCGAAGATTGAAAAAGAATATGCAGAAGGCAAGATGGAAGAGAAGAAACCGCGTATTCTGATCACAGGATGTCCAATCGGAGGAGCAACTGAAAAAGTGATCCGAGCAGTAGAAGACAATGGTGGTATTGTTGTAACTTTTGAAAATTGCAGCGGTGCAAAATCCATTGACAAGCTGGTAGACGAGGACGCAGAAGATATCTACGATGCAATCGCAAGAAGATACCTCAGCATTGGATGCTCTGTTATGACGCCGAACCCGAATCGTCTGGAGCTTCTTGGAAGACTGATCGATGAATATCAGGTAGACGGTGTAGTGGATATGATTCTTCAGGCATGTCATACTTACAATGTGGAGACCAATACGATCCGCAAGTTTGTGACAGGTGAAAAGGGAATTCCGTATATCAGTGTGGAAACCGATTACTCTCAGGCAGACATCGGACAGCTGAACACCAGACTTGCTGCATTTGTTGAGATGCTGTAAATGGAGAGTATGACAAAGAAAAATGAGTTTCAGTTCCGCAGGGCGAATGAGGAGGATCTTCCTGAAATTTGTCGTATGGTAAAGCTTGCCGGAGAAATTGTTCCCGTGAAAGAATGGTTTGAGGCAGAGAATGAAGAATTTCTTGCAAAGCATATCCGCGAGGAAGGATTTACCCTCTTGGCAAAGAAGAATGGACAGACTGTAGCGATCATGATTGTCCGTATTCCCGGAATGGCAGAGGACAACCTGGGAGAATATCTGAAGATTTCCAAGGAAGAAATGAAGCGGGTTGCGCATCTGGAGATTGCTGTTGTGGAACCGGGGTATCAAGGATACGGACTGCAATATGAGCTTTTCTGTCAGGCAGAAGAAATCGTAAAAAATAAGCAGATGCGGTATCTGATGGCAACAGTTCATCCGGATAATATATATAGTTTTCGCAATATGGAAAAGCTTGGAATGAAGACAGTTCTCGAGACAAAGAAGTATGGCGGGAAACGAAGATATGTTATGAGTAAAACATTAGAATCTTAGAAAGAAACGAAAGAGCTTATGGAAAATGTAATGGCACATTTTCCATAAGCTCTTTTTGAATACAAGTATGAATTGTAAAATGAGAAAGTTTCTTAACTAACAACTTCAATGTTGACATACTAACTTGCGGTAATATAAACTATTCTAAGTTAGAGAATACAAACAAGAGGAAACAGAATGAAATTCAAAAATAAAATCATTGTGGTCTGTCTGTGCGCATCTGTATTTGCGAGTGGATGCGGTCAAGGTGGTCAGAATACAACAAAGAGTAAAAATAGTGAAGGAACAGCCAGTTCGAAGGAAAGTACAGAACGAACCTCTCAGGATAATGAGGCATCAAAAGACATTTTTGCAATGGATACCTATATGACAGTGACAGCATATGGAGAAAAAGCACAGGATGCGGTGGATGCCGCTGAAGCAGAGATTGAAAGATTAGATACACTTTTATCAACGGGAAATGCAGACAGTGAGATTGCGAAACTGAATGAACAGAAAAGTGCAGCACTTTCAGAAGATGGCGGATATCTTGTGAAGCGCGCACTGGAACTGAATAAGGAAACGGATGGGGCATTTGATATCGCAATTTATCCGGTTATGGAGGCGTGGGGATTTCCGACACAGAATTTCCGTGTCCCGTCAGCTGACGAACTGACAGGTCTTCTGAAGCATGTGGATGCAGCGAAGATCTCATACGATAAGGATACAAGAGAAATCTCTTTTGAAGATGACCAGATGAAAATCGACCTTGGAGGAATTGCAAAAGGCTATACTTCCTCGCGGATTATGGATATTTTCAAAGAAAACGGGATTACAAGTGGTCTGGTAAATCTGGGTGGAAATGTACAGGCACTCGGAACCAAGACAGACGGAAGCAACTGGCGGGTTGCGGTACAGAGTCCGGACGACACAGAGGATTATCTGGGAGTTTTATCCATTCGGGATAAAGCGGTGATCACATCTGGTGGATATGAACGCTATTTTGAACAGGATGGTGTGACCTATCATCACATTATTGATCCAAAGACCGGATATCCGGCAGAGAACGGACTAGTATCTGTCACGATCGTAAGCTCGGACGGAACCCTTGCAGACGGACTTTCTACCTCCCTTTTTATCATGGGAGAAGAAAAAGCGGCAGAGTTCTGGAAGGCGCACAGTGATGAGTTTGAGGCGATCCTTGAGACAGATGACGGAACGATTTATGTGACAGAAGGTCTGAAAGACAGCTTTACAACGGATCTTGACATGAAGGTTATTACGAAATAATTTGCGTGAAATGAGAGGATAATGAGAGATGGACATCAAAGAAACCGGTAAAAAATTAAAACCGTTTGCACCCGTTCTTTCAGTTGCACTGGTTACGGCGTGCGTGGCAGGCTCCTTAAGCGGATATGAAGCGCCGGTCTATGCAGCGACGCAGGAAGAAACACCGATAAAAGAAGAGACAAAAGAGAAGAAAGAAGAAAAAAAAACAGCAGACAAAGGAACATTTGACTTGGAGGATGGTGTGTATAAGGGAACCGGAACCGGGTATGCAGGAGACATCACCGTATCGGTACTGATCAAGGACAAGCAGATCGTTTCGATTGATATTCTGAGCTCTTCCGATGATGCGGCGTTTTTCACGCGTGCGAAAGCGGTGATCGACAAGATCATCGAAGGACAGACGCTGGATGTGGATACTGTATCGGGAGCAACGTTCAGTTCCAGAGGAATCATCAGCGCGGTAAAAAATGCGCTGACCGGGGAAAAGGATACCAGCGAGACAGGACAGGCGCAGTCCGGTCAGACAGGGGCGGCGGCAGGAAGCTCAACTAGTGTGGCACAGGTAGAAGATGCGGCAGCGTATAAGGACGGAACTTATTACGGTTCGGGAACCGGATTTGGCGGTCCGCTGAAGGTTATGGTAGAAATCAGCGGAGGGAAGATCGCATCCATCCAGATTGTGGAGAACAGTGACGGAAGCGATTATATTTCCAAAGCAGCTTCTCTGATCGATTCTATTATTACGACACAGAGTACTAATGTGGATACGGTGTCAGGGGCAACCTATAGCTCTGTCGGAATTATCCAGGCAGTCCGGGATGCACTGAGCCAGGCGGCGGTAAACGGGACATCGGATGGCACACAGGATAACAATAGTAATAACAGCAATAACAATAGTTCGTCAGACGACAATAATTCTACTGTGACCGGAACCGTTCCGTACAAGGAAGGAATCTATTACGGAACGGCAGAGGGTTACAGTGGAGATGTATCCGTTGCGGTCGTGATCCAGGAAAAGACGATCAAAGCAATCCTGATCACAGAAAGCTCAGATGACGAAGCGTTCTTCAACCGTGCAATGGATGTTGTGAAAAAGGTGATAAGGACACAGAAGACAGACGATGTAGATACGGTGTCAGGAGCAACCTACAGTTCCAAAGGACTGTTAAATGCAATCAAGAATGCACTGAAACAGGCAGAGAAAGTGACAAATGGAGAATCCATTGATGAGAAGCCGGATCTGACTGATCTGAAAGAGCTGATCGAGAGAGCAGAAAAGTTGGAAGAAGATAAATACACAGAAACAAGTTGGGCAGTTCTGCAGACCAGACTTGCGGACGCACAAGAAGCACTTGAGGAAACAAAACAGACTATTGTGGATAAAGCAGTAGAAAAGCTGAAAACAGCAATTGCTCAGCTGGAATCAAAAGATGGAAAAGACGAGGAAAATACAAAATATGTCAGTGGAACTTATGAAGTGACCGTTCCGTGTACGCCGGATGAAGACGAAGGCTTTGAAGAGTATGAGCTGACAATGTCGGTGGAGATCCGCAACGATAAAATTGTGTCAATTACGGATATCACAGGCGATGGCGCAAGCAGTAATGACAGCTATATTAAGAGAGCGGTAAATGGTACTTCAAGTATAAAAGGTGTGGTATCCCAGATCATAGATAAAGGAATGCCGGAGGATATTGATACTGTTTCCCGTGCAACCTGCTCTTCCAATGCAATCCTGGAAGGATGCAAGAAAGTACTGGAAGAAGCAGAAAGACCGACAGATATGGAGGCTGAATAACAATGAGAGAATTCTGGGTAAGACTGGTAAGTATGCTCGCAATCGTGGGAGTTCTGCTGGGATACAATTCAGTGCTGGATGCGCGTGCGAAAGAAGATGAGATCGCCCGGCTTTCCGCACAGGTTGCCGGAAACGGACAATCAGACAGCGAAAATGGAGGTTCCACAAACTACAAGGACGGAACCTATACCGGGGAAGCTGATGGATTTGGCGGAACGATCCAGGTAGAAGTAAAGATTGAGAAAAGCAAGATTGCAGAGATCAATGTGATATCTGCAGAGAAAGAAGACGGAGCATACCTTTCCATGGCAAAGGATATTATTCCGGAGATCATCGATGCACAGAGCGCAGATATAGATACGATCAGTGGTGCGACATTCAGCTCGACCGGAATCAAAAATGCATCGGAACAGGCTCTGGAAAAGGCGGTAAAGTAACGTGAAAAAGATGGATATTCATAATTTAACGGCGAAAGATATAAAAAAATTACATATATGGCTGAGAGCATTGATCCAGATACTGTATTTCCTGTTTATCCCATCTGTGTATACAGCGGCATTTGCCGGAGTGAAATACATATTTACACAGATCGGTGCAGGGGGAAAGGTTGCCATGACCACTTTCGTGACAGTGCTGGTTGTGATCTGCATTTATACGATCCTGTTCGGAAGATTCTTCTGCGGATTTGCCTGTGCGTTCGGTACGATGGGAGACGGCGTGCATGCACTCTATGTGTGGATCTGTAAAAAAATGAAAAAGAAACCGTTTCAGATTGCAGAAGCGTGGACAGAAAAACTCTGCTATCTGAAATATATTGTACTGGCACTGATTTCAATCTTGTGCTTTGCAGGCGTATACAGCAAGGCAAAAGGAACCAGCCCATGGGATGTATTTTCCATGCTCCATGCCGGCAACTTTAAGCTTGGCGGATATCTGGTGGGACTCGTCCTTCTGGTTCTGATCCTTGCAGGAATGTGCTTTGAAGAACGTTTTTTCTGCAGAAATTTTTGTCCGATGGGAGCAGTTTTTTCGCTGCTTCCGATCCTGCCGTTTTTCGCTCTTCACAGAGATCGGGAAAACTGCATCAAAGGATGTAAGGCATGTACGAAGAAATGTCCTTCTAACATCGGACTTCCGGAAGATGGATCGCCGAGGGTAGAAGGTGACTGTTTCCAGTGTCAGAAATGTATTGATACCTGCCCGAAAGGAAATATTCATACCAGTGTAAAAGGAATTTGCGGAAATGAATTTTGGTTTACGATTTTGCGGGCAGTAATCTTACTGATTCTTCTGCTCTGGCTGGGTGTATAGAAGATGAAGAAGAAAGATCTGATACTTGGAGCAGGAATTATTGTGATTGCGCTTGCGATGCTGCTTGTGATGCAGCTGACGAGAGGGGAAGAAGGAAATCAAATCCGGGTTACGCTGGATGGGAAAATCTATGGAACGTATTCCTTATCGAAGGATCAGACCATCGAAGTAAAGGATGGCGATTTTTATAACCGGATCAGGATCGAAGACGGAAAGGCGTATATGGAAGAGGCAAACTGCCCGGATGGATACTGTGAAGAGCAGGGAAAGATCAGCGGGCATACACAGACAATCGTCTGTCTGCCACATAAGCTCGTAGTAGAGATTCTGGAAAATGAGAATGACCAGAGCTTTGGAACTTCAGATCCGGAAGATGTAGCTCCGGATACGATCGCAAAATGACAAAGGAAAAACAGATGAATAAAAACAAAAAACTTGCCAATATGGCAATGCTGGTTGCGCTAGCGATGATATTTAGTTATGTGGAAAGCTTAATACCGATCAATTTCGGGATACCGGGAATGAAGCTCGGAGTTGCCAATCTGGTGACAGTGACCGGGCTGTACTTTCTGGAACTTCCGGAAGTATTTCTGGTGGTAGTTATGCGAATCCTGCTGACCGGCTTTTTATTTGGAAATGGAATGTCGATCGTTTACAGCCTGGCAGGAGGAATCTTAAGCTTTCTGGTCATGGCGCTGATGAAGAGGCTGAAAGGATTTTCCGTAGCCGGAGTCAGTATCGCCGGAGGCGTGTCACATAATATCGGTCAGATCATCGTGGCATCAGTTGTGGTAGAGAATCTGAAACTGATCTATTATCTGCCGGCACTTCTGATCGCCGGTACAGTGACCGGATTTGTGATGGGAATGATAAGTAAAAAGCTGCTTCCGATCGTAAAAAGAGAATCGGAGAGAGTGGCACAGATAGGTTAATTTTTTTGATTATGGGTTAGTAGAAACTAACTTAATAATAAATTTTATCAACAACAAGGAGGTAATTATGGGAAAGGGAACAATTAAGACAAAAGCTATGACAATGGCTGTGGCGATGTCGATGGTAGCTGGACTTTGTCCGTCGACGGTGTTTGCGGCAAACAGTGAGGATGTAGCGAAGGTTCAGGATGGAACATATACAGGGATTGCAGAGTGTACACCGGATGAATATGAGGAATTTGAAAAATATGATCTTTCTGTAGAGGTAACGATAGAAAATGGAGTAATCAAATCTATAGGAAATATCAAGGGAAATGGAGAAGAAGATAATAATACTTATATTACGAATGCTGCTAACGGAACGAAAAAGGATCCGACAGGTGTTGTACAGCAGATTATAGATGCCAATGGAACAGATGGAATCAATGCAGTATCAAGAGCGACGTGCTCATCTAAGGCGATTGTTGAGGCTGTAAACAATGCATTAGAAGAAGCAACTAAGAAAGAAGAAAATAAAGAAGAAAATACTGTAAAGACAGAGGATCTGCAGGCTGTAATCACAAAAGCAGAAGATTTAAGTGAAGCCGATTATACAGCTGAATCATGGAAAACAATGCAGGATGCACTGACAGCAGCGAAAGATGCTCTTGAGAAAAAAGAATCCCAGACAGCAGTAGATAGTGCAAAAGATACCTTGAATGCAGAAATTGCTGCACTTGTAAAGAAAACACCAGATGTACAGAAAGAAGTCTATGTGTTAATGAACATTCCGTATGCTGACTTCTATAAAGCAGAAGGAGTAACAGGTGCGGATACTGTTTCATCAGCAACAAAGCAGAAAACCAGAGCTTCACTTGCAGCAGGTTCTTATCATGTAAACAGTGACGGTTCTGATATTACAGGTGTGACATTCCCGATTAAGATCAGTGATGCATCTGTATTAGAAAAATATATGCAGATTACAGATGATAGTAAGGTGGATATTACAACATCAATTAAAGGAAAAGAATCAACAACAACATATAAGGGAAAAGATGCATTGTTTGAAAGCGCAAGCTATTCTTATTATATTTTAAGCGACACGCCATCTTATTATAAAGAAGCAACGGTAAATGCAGATGGAACATTTAACTTCAGTGAGGTAAAAGGAGAAGATTCCAAAGTAAAGACTCTGTCCGATGCTACAACAAAATTTAAAACCTCGTCTGATTATGGTGATTACCAGTTAAATATAGATGGTCTTCCAACAAGTATTAATACAGTATATGGTGTAGTAATTAGCACAAAAGAGGGAAGTAGTTATGGACTTCGCCATGTGGAAAATATCTGGAAAAAAGCAAAACTTGCATGGAGCACTGGATTTGTAACAGAATCACATGGGAACAAACTTGATTCCAAAGATTATGTTGCTATGATGGGACAGACTATCGATAAAGTAACTTACTACACAGATGATGGTATTTATGAAATCCCGATGGACCAGAAAGTAGCGAAGAAATTTGATGGCGAAGTATCAGTGGCAGATATTTCTATCAAATCAGATACAACATCTGTTGTGGTAAGTGGACTTCCAAGTGATTTTGAAGAAGAATACAAAGTTGATGGAATCGGAATCGATGAAGATGCATATTCTGTGGAAATTAAAACAGAAGGTAAGACTACTACAAGAACAATTAAATTCAAAAAAGCTCTTACAAAAGGTCGATATACCGTTACACTTAGCGATAGGAGTGGCACTTATGTACCGATTTCAACTACTTTTAATGCTTATACAGAGACAATGCCGGTGAAATATAATGAAGATAATAAAGAACCAGCAGTTGTAAAGAATGACGATGTTAATGAAGAAGAATTCCAGACATATTTAAAAAATATTAATTCTGTTACAGTGAACGGAAAGAAATATGCAGCATCTGGAAAGAAAGCAGTAAAACTAATTACAGAAGATGGAAAACTTGATCTTACACAAGATGCGTTTAAAGATGCAAAGGCAGGAGACGCATTTACTGTAACAATTGCAGAAGATGGATATCAAGCATACACATTTACTTATAAAGTAGCAGGAGAGGACAGAGAGTATTCCTATGTTTATGTAGGAATGAACTGGTCAGAATACTGGGCAAATGAAGGTGTGTATGCAGCCGGAAATGCCGAAGCATCTGGTGTTACTGATTCTCGTAATGAATATGATAAAGGCGCTTTTGATACCGTTACAAGAGCAACTGCAAATCATGGCTTACATAGAGGAAGTTTTCAGTGTACGGCAGTGATTAAAGATACAGATGGTAATCAATATAACCTGTCTTACTGGGACAAAAATGGAAAAGCAGTGATGACAGATGGCAGCATTTATACAAGAACTACAAATGCAGAAAAGAAGGCTGTATTTACTGCAGAAGATGGAAGCTCATTTATTCAGGCAGATTACAAAGTGACTGGTATAAAATATGTTCCTGTTAAAGTGAAAACAGCAGATTTAAGTGCATTGAAAGAAAAATATGTGGTTGTAGAAAATGGAGGCACATTGATTGGCGGATTTTCTGAAAACCAGCTTAAATCATATACAGCAATTGCAGATGTAACAGCGAATACGAATGGTCTTAAAACAGCAGAAAAGCAGAAAGATGGTTCTTTCACATTTTCAGCAAGAACAACAGGCTCCTATTCTGGATTAAAGGATACACAGCTTGAAACTGCTGATGTTACTCCAAATATTAGAGAAGGGGAAGCTGTTGGAAGCTATGGAGAATTCATACGTGTGGATTTAAATGGTAACTATGGTGGTCTTGGTTCTGCGATGCAGGCTGTCGAATGGACTTATTATGGAAATGATTCAACTTATACAACACCGGTAAGAACATTTGGAACAAAATTCGCGGCAGATAACTGGATGCACAAATCCATGGGTATTCAGCTTGGACTTACAGAATCTCTCAGATGTGAACTTCCAGAAGGAACAGATGGAACGGGTTACTGGAAATTGACTGTATATGGACTTGGCTATGCTGATTACAGTTATAACTTTGAAGTCGGAACAGAAAATATAGCGAAACCAAAAACTGCGAGTGAAGAAGATAAAAAAGCTTTACAGGCTAAAATTGATGAAGCAAGTGCATTGAAAGAATCTGATTATACAAAGGATAGCTGGGATAAGATGATGAGTGAACTGGAAGAATCGAAAGAACTTCTTGCGTCAGACAATCCATTACAGTCAGCAGTAAAAGAGCAGACAATTCACATGACAGAGGCAATGGAAGCCCTTGTAAAAGTAGAACATTCAGTTGACACAACAGAGATTGAAAAAGCAGTTGCAGAAGCAGAAGGACTGAAAGAATCTGATTATACAGCAGAGAGCTGGGCAGCATATCAGGCAGCACTTGCAAATGCGCGCACAGCACTGGAAACTAAGGAAAGCCAGGAAGCAGTAGACAATGCAACAGCAGCATTAAATGCAGCAAAAGAAAAACTTGTCAAAGCAGACGAACAGCCGGTAACTGTAGATACCTCTTCTCTTGAAAAAGCAATTGCAGATGCAAAAGCGCTTAAAGAAGCAGATTACACAGCAGATAGCTGGAAAGCACTGCAGAGCGCACTTTCAGATGCCAAGAAAGCACTGGAAGCAAAAGAAAGTCAGGAAGCAGTAGATAATGCAACAAACAGCCTAAACAAAGCGATCAAAGCACTTGTAAAGAAAGACAGCTCATCCGTAAAGAAGACAGATGGTACAACCAATGGATCCAAGACAAGCGGAAGCGATTCTGTAAAAACAGGAGATCCGGCAAGCGTATTTGGATGGTTAGGACTTGCAGTTTCTTCACTCGGGGCTGGTATTGGTGGATTTGCTTGGAAACGCAGAAAAAGAAAATAATAAAAAGATATGATTTTTAACAAATCATAGGATCCGGAAAGTCGGCAGACGGCGAGAAAAAGCCAGTTCTGCCGGCTTTTCTTGCTATTTACCGAACGAGAATGTATAATTTTTGGTAAAAGTATGATTTTTCGCATCGGAAGTATAGTTTTTGATAAATCCTTTATTATGTCTTATCTAAAATAAGAAGTAGGAAGATTATCAGGAATGGGGAAAAACGGTATGAAATTATTAAAACTTGTGATCGTAGATGACGAACCGATCCTTCTGCAAGGACTGGTTAAGACGTACAACTGGAACGAGATGGGATTTGAAGTTGCCGGTCAGGCACAGAGCGGGGAGCAGGCAATTGAAGTGATCAAAAAAGTGAAGCCTCATGTAGTACTGACGGATATCCGGATGAAACAGATTTCCGGTCTGATGGTGATGGAAGAGATCCAGAAGACAGAGCTGGATCCGGTTTTTATTGTGCTCAGTGCATACCGTGATTTTAATTATGCACAGCAGGCGTGTGATCTTGGTGCATATGCATATCTGCTGAAACCAATCGAGGAAGATAAACTACAGGAGACCATGCAGGGCGCGTATCAGACCTGTATGGAGAAACTGGAGAGCGAAGAGCGTTATGAAAGCTGGGAAAATATGGTCCGAAAAGATTCCACCAGTTTTCTCCAGGTTGTTGTACAGAAATATTTACAGAATAAAATTTCCTATGAAAAAATGCAGAAAGTATTTGCAATCTTGAAAGATGTGATCGAAGAGGGCGACCGTTTTATTGCAATGTGTGTGGATCTTGATCTTACATATAAGATTACGGATGCACTGAATTACGAAGCAACCAGGCTGGAATTGATACAATCTCTGGAAGAAATGTTTTCAGAGCGGTATTTTTTCTGGCATTTTGAAAAGGCAGAAGGTTGTCATGTATTTCTGATCAAGACAAAGGAAAATGCGACAGTGCGCGAGATTGCGCAGATTCTGGAACAGGTTAAAAGGGAACAGAAAAGTCCGGTTACTGCATCGATTTCCAAACCGTATAAAGGACTGGATGGAATCCGCCGAAGTTACGAAGAGGCGCAGGGACTTTTCGAGCCAATCTGCAGCAGTGCCACAAATGAGAATACTTTTTCCATACCTGTGAAAAAGGAAGAAAAAGCGGCAAAAAGTGATTGTGAAGAGGCAGGACTTACGATCGTCAATGCTGTTCGGAAGAATGCGTTTAAAGAGTTAAAACAGGCTTTTATTGCGTTGATCTACGCACTTCCACATGAGGAAAAGTTACAGATCCGTTATATACATAAGGTTATGCTGCAAGCGGAGATGATGCTGAACGATACTTACGGAATGACGGAAAAACTGCAGAAACAGTTCCGGAATTATTATTCGAATATGGAGAGTCTGACAGCAGCACAGGCGGTAGATGTCAGTTATAGGATCCTCGGAGAAGCAATTGAGGAACGGGAAAAATACGCAGAAAGCGGAGAAAATAAATGTGCAAAGGAATATATGACAGTGGCACTTTCTTATATCGGTGAGCATTTGCAGGAGGAAGAACTTTCTATTGTTCAGGTGGCAACGCAGATTTATCTGAATCCGGTATATTTCGGGCGTGTATTTAAAAATACATTTCATATAACCTTTAAAAAGTATCTCTTACAGCAGAGAATGGAGAAAGCAAAGAGGCTGATCCAGGATGGATGTGAGAGTATAGGAACGGTATGTGAGCAGGTGGGAATCAGCAATGCATCCTATTTTTCACATTTATTTAAAGAATATACAGGAAAATTACCGAGTGAATACAAAAAGGATTACGAAGAATGAAGAAATGGGTGATTAAATCCGGAATACAGAGAAAATACCTTCGATATATAATGGGGCTGTTGTTGCTGGCAATTTTGCTGTCAAGCATCGGTGTTTGGATTTATGTAAGGCAGAGTCTGACCACAGAGGTTACAGATAAATATGAATTTTTAAATGAGAAGATGGGGCTGGCTCTGGATACACTGTCAAAAGAGGCGGATGAAGGGACAGCAGAATGTATTACTTACGATCAGGTTCAGGAAAGTCTGAAAAAAGCTTCATTTGCAGATGTGGAAAAGAACTCTCTTCAGAAATATTTTGCCTATATGAATCTGGATCATGTGGCAGAATACTGCTATGTGGATAATAAAAATAATGTTTATGCCAGATCCTACTCGCATATTGATTATGAAGATTTTTCAGACAGCCATCTGGAAGATTACATGGGAGATTCTTATGCGAAAACACAATGGTTCTGGGCGAAGGATACTCTGTTTGGGACGGAGAAAGAAGCATTGTTTATCGGAAGATATGTACACAGCATGGAATACGCCAGCAAACCAGGACTGCTGCTCATCAAGATGAATGACAGCTTTCTGGAAACGATACTTGGAAAGGATCGGAGTATGACAGATGAAGTGCAGATCGGAATTCTGGATAAGAAGGGGAATTTATGTGCTGATTGGTGCCCGAAAGGGACGAAGATTTCGGATGCGGTAAAACAGGAAGTCTATAAGATCAGCGCACAGGAAACAAGTGGTATTCTTGCAAAAAGCCGGAGAGTGAGCGGTGGTGTCTGCTCCATTTACAAAGAAAGCAGCTCTGAAATGACGGTGTTCACAGTCGTTCCGTCGAGTGTAATGACACAGGGAACGATGAGGGTACTTACGGTGCTGATCGGGATTTATCTGTTTGTGGCAGTGGTAGCGGTTGTGCTCAGTATCTATTTTTCCAAGCGGTTCACCAGTCCGATCCGGGAGATCAGTGAAGAGATGACACAGTTTGACGGAAATGATTTCAGTCGCCTGATTGAACTGAATACCAATACAGAACTGGATCAGATCGGACATTCCTACAATAAGATGCTAAAAAATATTGAGAATCTTCTGGCAGAGATCAAAGAACAGGAAGGGGTGCTCAGACGGACGGAGTTGAACATGCTTCTGGCACAGATCAACCCACATTTCCTTTATAATACGCTGGATACAATTTACATGCTTGCGCGGATAAACGGAGAAGAGACAACCATGAAGATGATTCAGGCACTTTCCAAATATCTGCGTCTGTCACTCAGCAAGGGCAGTGATATCGTGACGGTGGAGGACGAACTGGAAAATGTAAAGAGTTATATGGAAATCCAACAGATCCGGAATGCAAATCTGTTCCGGTATGAGATTGAGTGTAAGGTGGAAGAGAAGAGTACGTGGATGCTGAAGCTGATCTTGCAGCCACTTGTCGAGAACGCGATCAAGCACGGATTCTGCGAAATTTATGAGAATGGTCTGATCCGGATTGAGATTGCGAGGGAGGATAGCCAGCTGAAAATCGTGGTATTCAATAATGGGAAGCCGATTGACCGGGAAATGATGGAAAAGATCAATGCCTTAAACGGGCATCCGATTCTGGAGGCGAAAAAATGCTTCCAGGATAAGGAACACGGATATGGAGTGGTGAATGTACTGACCAGACTGCGGCTGAAATATGGAGAGGATGTGCTGTTTTACTATGAGGCAGAAGAAAATGGAACCCGGTGTACAATCCAAATTCCGGATGACGGAAAGGAGAAACGTGATTTATAGAAAATATTTGCAATCGGTGTTTTGTATCGCACTGGTTCTGACAGTGCTGACCGGATGTGGTAAAAATACGGGGCAGACAAGCCGGAGCACAGAAAAAAAGGAGATTGATATTCCGATCATTCTGACGGTAGATCCGACTTCCGGCAAGAAAACGGAACAGGATGTCGTTGATGCATTTAATGAAGAATATGCCGGTACGTATCATATGCAAGTGGAATGGATCATGGAGACGGAAGAGGAATACCGAAAAAATCTGAAACGGTTAAATGTCACAGACGAGCTTCCGGCTGTGATCTATGATGTGCGCACCCTGCCGTCCTTTTATCAGATGATGGTTGCGGATGGACGGATCGAGAATCTGAGTCCGTATCTGGAAGAGGATGAAGAGTGGAGGAATATGATCGAACCGGCGGTGATGGAAGGCTGTACGGATGAGGATGGCAATATCTATCTTGGACCGATCAGTACGGCGGCATTTGCGTGCGCCGGCATGTTTTGGAATCCGGAGCTTTTTGCGGAAGCAGGGATTGAGAAATTCCCGGAGACATGGGAAGAATTCTGGGACTGCTGTGACCGGCTGCAGGCAAACGGAATCACACCGCTTGGACTTCACACTGAAGGAACCGGCTGGGCGCCGATGCTGATTGCAACAGCAGAGGCAGCACACACGGAAGAAGGCTATGCATTTATGAAAGAGCTTCTCCCAGAAAGCTATTCCAATGATACCGGTCTTGAAATTGCAGAAACCTTGCAGAAATTGTTTCGGTATACAACAGAAGATGCAATTCATGCTGACTACGATGTGGCATACAATAATTTTGTCACAGGAAAGGTGGCAATGATTCCGAACGGATACTGGATGATCGACCAGTTGCCGGAAGAATGGAAAGAAAAGGTAAGATTTTCCGCATTTCCGGGAAATAAACTGATCGCCTCACCGGAAACCTTTGGCTGGGCGGTGGTTTCCACTTACAGCGAGGAGGTCAAAGAAGGAGCGGTTGAATTTTTGAAATTTCGCACGAAATTCAATCTGGAAGAGAAGAAAGAGCTGATGGACAAGAACGGACGCACTGAAATCAGCCAGCTCCTTCAGGATTATGTAAATGCCTACAATAACAATCCGCAGATCGTTCCGAACTATCAGGTGAAATGGAACTCCATCCTTCAGGAAGAGACGATCGGGGAGTGCCTGCCACAGCTTGCCGCCGGGAAAATGACGCTTGCGCAGATGGTGGAGACTGCCGATGAAAGTATCCGGGAGTATGAGAAAGAGAGATGATGGGAGGAGAAGGCTGTTGGTGTCATTTTATCAATAACAAATTTTTTACATTTCGAAAAGTATATTTTTTGTTAAAGGAGGTTTGCGATTTGTTACAGCCTTTGATTGGATTCTTGCTATTATTTAAGCATAGAAAAGAAATCCAGACGAGGAGGAACGGAAATTATGAAAAACAAAAAAAGATGGCTGGCACTGGGGCTGGTAGGAATCATGACACTTGGATGCTTTGCAGGATGTGGAAGCAAGAGCGATGGCAAGAGTGCAGACGGTAAAGGGGACAGCAGCAAAGGATCTGTATATTATCTGAACTTCAAACCGGAGCAGGATGAACAGTGGCAGCAGCTGGCAAAGGATTACACAAAAGAGACAGGTGTAGATGTAACGGTTGTTACAGCAGCTTCCGGAAACTATGAAACCACTCTGATGAGTGAAATGGGAAAGAGCGGAGCACCAACATTATTCCAGGTAAACGGACCGGTAGGACTTGCAAACTGGAAAGATTACTGCTACGACTTATCTGACACTGATGTTTACAAAGAACTCACAAGTGATGATTATGCACTGAAAGACGGAGATTCTGTAGCAGGTATCGGATATGTTATTGAAACATACGGAATTATCGCAAATAAGACATTATTAAAAGAAGCAGGATATACACCGGATGACATCAAATCTTTTGCAGATCTGAAAAAAGTAGCAGAAGACATTACAAATAGAACTTCTGAACTTGGATTTTCTGCATTTACTTCAGCAGGTATGGACGGATCTTCTGACTGGAGATTCAAGACACACCTTGCAAACCTTCCGATCTACTTTGAATATCAGGATGAAGGAATTAACACAACAGATGCAATCAAAGGCACATATCTTGACAATTATCGCGATATGTGGGATCTGTACATCAACAACAGCACATGCGATCCAAAGGATCTTGCTGCAAAGACAGGTGACGATGCAAGAAATGAATTCCTGAATAAAAAAGCTGTATTCTATCAGAATGGTACATGGGAATATACACAGCTGATCGATGGCGGTCTGACAGATGATGACATGACCATGCTTCCGATTTACTTTGGTGTAGGCGATGAAGCAAACCAGGGACTCTGCACAGGTACAGAAAATTACTGGTGCGTAAATAAAGACGCAGACGAAGCTGATATTCAGGCTACATTAGATTTTATGGACTGGTGTGTAACTTCAGATGAAGGAACAAAATGTATGGCAGACGATATGGGATTCAACATTCCGTTTAAGAAAGCTCAGGAATCTCAGAATCTCTTTATCAAAGAAGACAAACAGATGACCGAAGACGGAAAGACTCCGGTAGCATGGAACTTCTCAACAATGCCTTCAGAAGAGTGGAAAAATGGTGTTGGATCTGCACTGACAGCTTATGCGGCAGATCAGACAGATGCTAACTGGGATGCAGTAGTAAGTGCATTCGTAGATGGATGGGCATCTGAATACAAGCTTGCAAATGAATAAATAAGTTGCATAAAAAGAACTGACCTAGGGGCAGGCGGCTTGCCTGCCCCTTTTAAGTGAGAGGAGAGCCTGTACGAAGCGGGTTTTCTGGATATGGGAAACTACGTTTTTCCATATAAAAATAAAAAGTGAAATGAGAGCCACCTGGTAGGAAGATCCTTCCGGGCAAAAGGAAAAGAGGAGGATTTCTATGGAAAAGGCACTGAAAAAACATGCACCAATATTTGTTCTCCCAACATTTCTTGCATTTGTGATCGGATTTATCATTCCGTTTGCACAGGGATTTTATCTTTCTTTCTGTAAATTTACAACAGTAGGAAATGCAACATTTGTTGGAATATCAAATTATACAGCAGCGATCAAGGATACATCCTTTACGAGTTCATTTAAATTTACAGTATTATTTGCGATTGTATCGATCTTACTGATTAACGTACTGGCATTTGGCCTGGCACTGCTTCTGACACAGAAGTTAAAGGGCACCAATATTTTCAGAACTGTTTTCTTTATGCCGAACCTGATCGGTGGAATCGTACTTGGATATATTTGGCAGATTCTGATCAACTGTCTGCTTACGATCATCGGTCAGCCGCTCCTGGCACTGAATTCTTCAGCCGGTTACTGGGGACTTATCATTTTGATGTGCTGGCAGCAGATCGGATATATGATGATCATTTATATCGCAGGTCTTCAGAATGTACCGGATGATCTGATCGAAGCAGCAGAGATTGATGGAGCAGCAAAGTGGGATATCCTCTGGAAGATCAGAGTTCCGATGGTAATGTCTTCCATCACGATTTGTGTATTCCTGACACTTACCAATTCATTTAAACTGTTTGACCAGAACCTGGCTCTTACAGGTGGAGATCCGAACCATGCGACAGAAATGCTGGCACTGAATATTTACCAGACATTCTACGCACGTGCCGGAATGCAGTGGAAAGGTTATGGGCAGGCAAAAGCAGTGATCTTCTGTGCTCTGGTTATCATTATTTCACTGGTACAGCTGAAAGCAACAAGATCTAAGGAGGTGCAGCAGTAATGAAAAAGAAGAAAAGTATTGCAAATACAATATGGACAGTCATTTTAACAATTGCGGCGCTCGCCTGGGTTTATCCGATCATCATGATCCTGATGAACTCTTTGAAAAAAGAATCAGCGATTAGTACAGGAACTGCATTTAAACTTCCGACTGCAGATGCATTTGCAGGAATCGCAAACTATGTAGATGCCGTTGCTTCAAAAGGATTTTTAAGCAGTCTTGGATACAGTACATTTATTACGATTACTTCTGTAGTTGCTATTCTTGTATGTTGCTCCATGTGTGCATGGTATATAACCCGTGTAAATAGTCCGATTTCAAAGATTTTATATTATCTGTTTGTATTTTCCATGGTTGTTCCTTTCCAGATGGTTATGTTCACCTTGTCACAGACAGCAGATACCTTACATCTGAATATGCCATGGAATATCTGGGTGATCTATCTCGGATTTGGCGCAGGTCTTGCGGTATTTATGTTCTGCGGATTTGTAAAATCGATTCCTGTAGAAATCGAAGAAGCTGCCATGATCGACGGATGTAATCCGCTGCAGACTTTCTTTTTGATCGATATCCATATCCTGAAGCCTACCATGATATCCGTAGGTATTCTGGAAGCAATGTGGGTATGGAATGATTACCTGCTTCCAACTCTTGTACTTGATATTAAGAAGTATAAAACAATCCCAATGCTGATCCAGTATTTCCGCGGAAGTTACGGAAGAGTTGAAATGGGACCGATGATGGCAAGCATTATGCTTACAGTAATCCCGATCATCATTGTATATCTGGCAGGACAGAAGTACATCATCAAGGGTGTTGCTGCCGGAGCTGTAAAGGGTTAGAAAAATATAGTATAAATTTGGCGGACAGGTGTTGCTTGTCCGCTTTTTTCAGGTTTGACATTTTGATTGAAAAAAGTAATATTTTTACAAAGTGATTGGGGACGAAATGCAGGAAATAAATAGAAAAAGCTTGCAAATTTTGAGAGTTTCCGTTAAGATATTGCGAAAATGGTAGAAAACATTGAGAAAGGAAAGAAGGTATGTTTCAGACAATTATTGGGGCGGTCAGCTCATTTATGTACAGCAAACTTCTGGTGATTATGCTGATCGGAGCAGGTTTATATTTTACAATCCGGACAAGATTTCCACAGGCGCGTTTATTTAAGAGAGCCTGTGAGTCCGTGATGGAGAAGCCGGACGATAAAGAGGCAATCTCATCATTCCAGGCATTGATGGTTTCAACGGCATCGAGAGTAGGAACAGGAAATATTGTCGGGGTGTCATCAGCAATCTGTATTGGGGGATTTGGTTCTGTATTCTGGATGTGGGTGATTGCGATCATCGGAAGTGCGTCAGCACTGATTGAAAGTACGCTGGCACAGATTTATAAGAAAAAGGGAGAGGATGGGAAATGCTATGGTGGTCCGGCTTATTATATCGAGGCGGCGCTGCATTGCAGACCACTGGCAATCGTGTTCTGTATTGCCATGATCATGACTTATGCATTTGGATTCAATATGCTGGCATCCTATAATCTGCAGTCTACATTTTCCGGATTTTCTTTTTATGATCCGAAGGTAAGCCCATGGATCATTGGCGGGATTCTGGCAGTTCTGACCGGATGGTGTCTGCTTGGCGGCGGTAGCCGTATTGTAAAGGTGACATCGATGGTTGTGCCGGTGATGGGACTTGCATATATCGGGATTGCGCTGATTGTGGTTATCATCAATATCCGCAATGTACCGGAAATGTTCCTCCGCATTTTTGAGGAAGCGTTTGATTTCAAAGCAATTTTCGGAGCATTTGCAAGCTCCGCAATGATGCAGGGAATCCGCCGGGGACTGTATTCTAACGAAGCCGGAATCGGTTCGGCGCCGAATGCATCCGCTTCTGCAAACGTCAGCCATCCGGTCAAACAGGGACTGGTTCAGATGTTGTCTGTCTTTATCGACACGCTTTTACTGTGCACGGCAACGGCGATGATGTGTATGTCATCCGGCATTGATCCGACAAAAGAAATGCAGGGCGCGCCATGGGTTCAGGCTTCCCTTCAGGAGTCACTGGGAACATTTGGACCGGTATTTATCACGGTGGCGATGGTATTTTTTGCGTTTACAACGTTGCTTGGAAATTGCTTCTATTGCGACAACCTTCTGACCTATATTCATAAAAAGGAACCAGACAGAAACTTTATGCGAGGGTTCCGTCTGGTATCGGCATTTGTTGTATTTTTAGGGGCAGGAATGGAAATGTCACTTTTGTGGGATCTTTCGGATGTGCTGATGGGCGTGATGGCTCTGATCAATATTCCGGTGATCCTGATCCTGTCCGGGACGGCATTTAAGGCATTCCGGGATTATGAAGATCAGTTGAAGCGGGAAGTAAATCCGGTGTTTAAAAGTGCAGATATTGAGCTGGAGCAGAAGACGGATTTCTGGAATTAGGGAATCTGCGAGAGTGGTTCGGAAAATGATGGAAGGCTGTGAATTGGATTTGACAAAAGTTGTTTTGTGATAATTTGGCGTGAAATCCGGCTTGACAAATTTTGAAGGATACGGTAGTATGACAAAAGAAGAGAAAATTACAGGCTATGAAGAGAACAAGTAGCAGATGACAAGGCTCAGACAGAAAGTAACCGGTTGATGAGAGGTGCACGAAGAGTCAGATGCGAATACATCTCGGAGCTTCACGCCGAACACGCGTAAGTGTAAGTAAGTTGTGACGGAGTGGCGGACGTTATACCTGCTGCGGTAATGTTAGTTACTGACTGAGGCATTCGGTGTGAGCCGGGTGTGAATTAAGGTGGTACCACGAGAGAATATACCTCGTCCTTAAAGGCTGATTGGCCGGAGGACGAGGTTTTTTGTCGGAAATTTTTGAAGGGTGGTTTAAGGGGGACGCCATCCGGAATCTATTTCTATTTGTCTGCGGGTTCGGCGACTGATACTTCTAAGATTTTGAAAATTTGTTAAGGGCATGATTGAAAATCCATAACTCGCTGCGCTCAGACAGATGGATTTTCAATCATAACACAAATTTCCAAAACCTAAGAAGTATGAGCATTCGCCTGCACATGCAGTCAAATAGAAATGGATTCCGGATGGCTGACATCCTTGAAAAACTTCGAAGAGTTCCGGACAGGGACGCATCCTTCTTCCGGCGGAGAAGATTGGCTGTGAATAAGATAAAAAGATTGGTAAGAGAAAGGAAATTAGGAAAATGGGTATTTATGAAGAGCTGCAGGCCAGAGGATTGATTGCGCAGGTTACGGATGAGCCGTTAATTAGGGATCTGGTGAATAATGGGAAGGCTACGTTTTATATTGGGTTTGATCCGACGGCAGACAGTCTGCATGTTGGACATTTTATGGCACTGTGCCTGATGAAGAGACTGCAGGAGGCTGGTAATAAGCCGATCGCTTTGATCGGGGGCGGTACTGCTATGATCGGGGATCCGTCCGGTAGAACAGATATGCGTCAGATGATGACACCGGAGACAATCCAGCACAACTGTGACTGCTTTAAGAAGCAGATGAGCCGTTTTATTGATTTTTCAGACGGGAAAGCACTGATGGTTAATAATGCGGACTGGCTGATGGATCTGAATTATGTGGAAGTACTTCGTGAAGTCGGAGCACATTTCTCCGTAAATCGTATGCTGACTGCAGAATGCTACAAACAGCGTATGGAAAAGGGACTGAGCTTCCTTGAGTTCAACTACATGATCATGCAGAGCTATGATTTCTATATGTTATACCAGAAATACGGCTGTAATCTTCAGTTTGGCGGAGATGATCAGTGGAGCAACATGCTTGGTGGTACAGAGCTGATCCGTCGTAAGCTTGGTAAGGATGCAAGTGCGATGACAATCACACTGCTTCTGAATTCAGAAGGAAAGAAGATGGGTAAGACACAGTCTGGAGCTGTATGGCTTGATCCGGAAAAAACTTCTCCGTTTGAATTCTACCAGTATTGGAGAAATGTGGCAGATGCAGATGTTCTTAAATGTTTACGTATGCTGACATTCCTTCCGCTTGAGCAGATTGATGAGATGGACAAATGGGAAGGCGCACAGCTTAACACAGCAAAAGAAATCCTTGCGTTCGAACTGACAAAACTGGTTCACGGCGAAGAAGAAGCTACAAAGGCACAGGAAGGTGCACGTGCACTGTTCAGCTCAGGAAATGCAGCAGATATGCCGACAGCAGAGCTTTCTGATGAAGATTTTGCAGACGGATCTGTCGATATCCTGACACTGCTTCACAAGAGTGGACTGGTTGCTTCCAAGTCAGAAGCACGCCGTGCCGTACAGCAGGGAGGAGTTGCTGTTGACGGAGAAAAGGTTTCCGATATTGCGACAACATTTACAAAAGCAGACTTTGAAGGTGAAGGAAAAGTCGTAAGAAAAGGAAAGAAGAATTTCCGTAAAGTAATTGCAAAATAAGAGGATAGAAAAATGAGTTTTACAGAAATAAAAGCAGAAGAATTAAAGGATAATCCATTTGACCTGATCGGAAAACAGTGGATGCTGATCACAGCAGGAAATGAAGAAAAATGTAACACCATGACAGCAAGCTGGGGTGGTGTTGGAATTATGTGGGGCAAGCCGACTGCGACAGCTTATATCCGTGATTCCCGTTATACCAAAGAATTTGTGGACAGAGAAGATTATTTTACGCTGGCATTCTTTGGAGAAGAGCATAGAGAAGCGTTAAATCTCTGTGGAAGAGTTTCCGGAAGGGACGAAGATAAGATCAAAGAAGCCGGTCTGACACCATATTATGTAGATGGAACAGTTGCGTTTGAAGAAGCAAAAATGATCTTTGTATGCAAGAAGGTTTATGTACAGCGCATGGGAGAAGAAAATTTTGTTGAGAAAGCAAATCTTGACAAATGGTATGCTGACAAAGATATGCATAACATGTATATGGGAGAAATTAAGAAGATTCTTGTGAAAGAGGATTAGGCTATGTGTAGTAGAATACAGAAGCTGACTGTAGTTCTGGCCTCTGCATCACCGCGCAGGACAGAACTGCTGGAACAGGGAAATATAAAGCATGTAGTCATGCCGTCACACTGTGAGGAAGTAATTACATCCCAGGTTCCAAGCCAGGTTGTGGAAGAACTTTCTGCGCAGAAAGCAGAAGATGTCTACCAGCAGTATGAAAAGAAAAATGCAGGGGATTTTCTGGTGATCGGTTCGGATACGGTGGTTGCAGCAGATGGAAAGATTCTCGGAAAGCCAAAGGATAAAGAAGAGGCATATCAGATGATTTCCATGCTTCAGGGAAAAGCGCATCAGGTTTACACCGGTGTTACGCTTCTGATAAAGAAGGATGGGAAAAAGATCCGGAAGACATTTCATGAATGCAGTGATGTGCATGTATATCCGATGTGCAAGGAAGAAATCCGGGAATATATTGCAACAGGAGAGCCGATGGACAAGGCAGGAGCCTACGGGATCCAGGGTGCATTTGGCATGTATATCCGTGGGATTGAAGGCGATTATAATACGATCGTGGGTCTTCCTCTTGCGAGAGTTTATCAGGAAATGAAGGAATATATTTATTAAAAAAGAAACTGGGAGAGATGACTTGTTGGAAAAGTCATCTCTCCCAGTTTTTTAGGAAGAAAAAGTTTTATTTCAGATACTGCACACTGTATGGTGGCATTTCGAGCTGGCCGTTCATCTGGATTTCATTTCCGGTGAGCAGATCAGTCATAGTTCCCCCGAGTTCGTCGTTGTGTGCGGTAAATGGTGTATCCGATGCGTTAATTGCAACCAGCATCCGTTCATCATCTGTTTTGCGCTCAAAGATGAGTTGATGATTAGTAAGGACAACATTGCGATAACTTCCATGGCAAAGAGCATTGCTTCCGGTTCTGACATGGATCATTTTTTTGATCTGTTCAGTCAGTGCATTCGGTTTTGGCGCATCGAAGCATGGGCGGAGAGCATAGTCATTGTCCGGAGCTTTTACTCCTTCCTCACCCCATTCACTTCCATAATAAATGCAAGGAACACCCGGCATACCAAGAAGAAGACCGTAAGTCAGCGGCAGGTGGTTCTTGTTGGTCAGGATACTTGCAATTCGGGTCACATCGTGGTTGTCAACAAAAGACATCAGATGTTTTCCACGGTAAATGCACCACTGTTCCGGTCCGTACTGACGGTTCAGAGAGTGCGCGATCTCAAACATGTTCATGCTGTTGAAGCTGGAATAAATGCCTTTATAGCATTCATAGTTGGTGCAGCTGTGCAACATTTCGTCATTGACGATCTGATTGTAATCCCCGAAGAGAACCTCTCCGATCAGTGCAAAGTCAGGTTTTAATTCCTGACAGAAACTGCGCAGACGTTTCATGAAATTGCGGTCCAGGCAGTATGCAACATCAAGCCGGAGACCGTCGATGTCAAATTCATCGATCCAACCCTTTACACATTCCAGAAGATAATCTACAACAGCAGGATTGGCAAGATTCAGTTTGACCAGTTCAAAATGTCCTTCCCATCCTTCATACCAGAAACCGTCATTGTAGCAGGAATTACCGTCAAAATTGATGCAGAACCAGTCTTTGTATGGAGAATCCCATTTCTTTTCCAGTACATCGTTAAATGCCCAGAAGCCACGTCCTACGTGATTAAACACACCGTCAAGAACGATTTTTACATTGTGTGCATGGAGATCTTTGCATACTTCTTCGAAATCTTCATTGGTTCCGAGACGGCAGTCGATTTTTTTATAATCCCTGGTGTCATAACCATGATTGTCTGATTCGAAAATTGGATTTAATAATATAGAAGAGATACCTAAGGATTCCAGATAACTGCTCCAGTCCTTTAATTTTAAAATCCGGGATACGGTTTTGCCGTCATTTGCGGTCGGAGCGCCACAGAATCCAATTGGATAGATCTGATAAAAAATTCCTTCATAAGCCCACATATTCTAGTACCTGCCTTTTAGTCAAAATTTGGATAAAAATCCCATATATCTATTGTATCAGATAGAGTCAAATGATGGTATACTATTTAAAGCAAAAGTGGAATTTGTAAAAATGTAATGATATGGTAATGTTTTTGAAAAAAGGAGAAAGGGAAGCTATTTTTTTTGTTGCAATTTATAGTTGCTTTTATTATAATTTATAGTGCGTGAAAAGGTATTTGTGCATAATAATGCACAAATCATGGAGAGAAAAATGTGGCAGTTTATACTAGGAAGTACAGGATTTATTCTGTATTTTATTTATGATATTAACAGTGTTCGTATGAAGAATGCCGTATTACAAAAATTTTTTGCAGTTGGGAGTATTCTCGTTGTAGTATCGCTGATTGCAGAGCTTTATGCAGCATGGGGGAGCTGCCATCGGAAGATCGGAACAATGACCGGATTTGGATTAGGAGGACTCCTTTTCTTTTGTCTGCTCATTTATACGTTGTTTTTTGCGCTTCCCTTTGAAGAAACCTATTGTGAAGAAAATAAACTGCGTGCGGCTTATACGGAAGGTATGTATGGATTGTGCCGCCATCCTGGTGTTTTATGGTTTGCGGGAGCGTATCTGTGCATGTGGGGAATGGTCGGTGGATGGAAGCATGGGATTTATTTTTTACTTATGATTTTCTGGAATTATCTGTATATTATTTTTCAGGATCTGTGGACATTCCCACGGACATTTTTTAACTATAAAGAATATCAGCAAAGTACGCCGTTTCTGATACCGAACAGAAAAAGCATACTGGTGTGCCTGCGTACTATCAGAAAAAATGATTGATCTGGAGCGGACAGTCTATGAATTTAAAAGAAAAATTAAAAAAACAACAGTATAATGAAATATGGCAGCAATACTGTGGATTTCTGGATCTGTCGATGGACGGCTACATGAAAATCCAGCGGCGGCTGATGGAAGAACAGATCCAGCTGTGGAGTAACTGTGGACTTGGACAGTCGATTTTGAAAGGAAAACATCCCCGAAATCTGGATGAATTCCGTAAAATGGTACCACTGACGGAGTATGAAGATTATGCAGATATTCTTTTGACCAAGCAGCCTGATATGCTTCCTGGGAATCCGGTGATCTGGATTCAGACAACCTGGGAAGGCGGGAAACATCCGATTAAGGTTGCGCCATATACAAGAAGTATGCTGGATACCTACCGGAATAATGTGACAGCATGTCTGATTTTATCGACCAGCAGGAAAAAGGGATCTTTTGATGTTGCATCTACGGACAAATTTCTGTATGCGCTGGCACCGCTTCCGTATGCTACCGGACTTTTTCCACTGGCACTCGGGGAAGAAATCGATATCGAGTTCCTTCCGGCAGTAAAAGATGCTGTGAATATGAGTTTCAGCGAACGAAACAAGCTGGGATTTAAAATGGCGATGAAAAAAGATCTGGGATTTTTCTTTGGCCTTGGAAGTGTGGCTTATGCAGTAAGCCTGAGCCTTTCTTCGCTGACCGGTGGCGGTGGTATCCAACTATCAAGTCTTCTGAAATGCAGACCGCATATGATTTTCCGCCTGATACAGGCAAAGTACCGCTGCAAAAAGGAGAATCGGAAATTACTTCCAAAGGATTTATTCCATTTAAAAGGGTTCATGGTAGCAGGGACGGATAATCAGTGCTATAAAGATGATCTGGAAGAACTCTGGGGAATCCGGCCGATGGAATTGTTTGCCGGTACGGAACCATCTATAATGGGGACAGAGACCTGGACGAGAAAAGGAATGTATTTCTTCCCGGATACGGCATTTTATGAATTTATCACAGAGAAGGATATGTTGAAAAATCATGAGGATCCGTCTTATATTCCACCGACATATCTGATGGATGAAGTCCGGCCGGGAGAAAAATATGAGCTCGTATTTACAATTTTGAAAGGCGGTGCATTCGCGAGATATCGCTGTGGTGATATGTACCGGTGTGTCGGACTGCAAAACAGGGAAGATGAAACGCAGATCCCCCGTTTTGAATATGTGGACCGGGTACCATGGATCATTGATATTGCAGGATTTACAAGGATTTCAGAAAATGGGATCCGAAATGTGATTCGTCTGTCAAAGCTTCCGATCACAAACTGGGTTGCGGCAAAGGAATATAATGAACAGAAGCGCCCATATCTGCATATGTATGTAGAACTGGAACGGGAATCCTTGCTGAACAGTGCCATGAGCGCCGATATTTTAAAAGAGTTACTGAGTACATATTTCAAATATATTGATCAGGATTACCGTGACTTGAAGAAAATATTGGGAATGGATCCTTTACAGGTTACAATTTTTACGTGCGGAACATTTGAAACTTATGAAAAACAGACTGGAAAAAAACTGCATCAGATGAATCCTTCTTATTATGATTTGAAGGCGTTGCTGGAAGTGCAGGAATGTTTGAACAAAGTGAGATAAGAGGGAATTATGGGAACCTATGGATATATTTCAATCATAGCAATGGTGTGCTATGGATTTATGCTGCTGATGTTTCTGACAGCGAAGCGAAATAAAATTGTAAATAGCTTTCTGGTAGTGTTGGCTGGACTGCTTTTCTGGGCTGGAGGATCGGCATTTATGCGTGTTCATCTGTGGCCAAGTTATGAATTCTGGTATCAGGTTTCCCTGCTTGGAATTTTACTACTGCCGTATGCATATTATTGTTTTATTCTGGCATTTGGCGGGGTGAAAAAAGGTCTGCCAGGGAAAATATATCTGGCTGTTATGCTGATCTGTTTTGTGGTAAATATCCGGCATGGGGTATTCCTGGGATGCCCGAATGTGGTGGAAAAGAATGGGCTTCCTACTTTTGTGTATGAGATTAAACCTACTATATTAGTACTCTTTTTCCCGGCTGGGATTTTTTTGATTTATCTTTTCCTTATCCTTGTGCGGATCTGCAAAGCAAATCCCAATATGAAAGTACAGTATGAACCGGTCATGGCAGGGGTTCTGGTGTTGTTTGCAGGGAATATGTTGCTTGGAATACCATTTTTCAGTGGATTTCCGATTGATATTTTAAGTGGTGTTGTAAATGTATTTTTCCTGTTTTATGCACTGATCCGCAGACGTCTGTTCCGGCTGCAGATGCTGGCATCGCCCAGTCTGTGTTACGGTGTGGGATTTTTGTTTTCTGTTATTGTATTTTTGAATGTAATTCCATATCTGCAGAAAATCTTCCATATACAGATGAATAAGAATACAACGCTTTATGCCCTTGCTTTTGCAATTGTGTTTCTGGTGATTTATGCGCTGTTTACTTTTTTGTGGAAGCTTCTGGTACGCAGTGTGTTTGTCAGGGAAGAAAATTATCAGACAGAAAAAATCAGGGAGTTTAGCTCTGCAATTTCGAAGACGCTGGATTTAAATGAAATTCTGGACAAAACGATCAGTGTCATGAAAGAACTGATGGATGTTGGAAATATCTATATTTGTATGCAGGATGCACCGGGACAGCCATATCGGGGAGTGGCAAGTGATCAGCCACTGAATGATCTGACATTTACGATGGAAGAAGAAAACCCGATGATCCAGTGGCTGAAAGAACATGAAGAGCCGATCATTTACCGGGATTTCCGTTATACCGTGGAGTATAAGTCGATGTGGGAGAGTGAAAAACACCGGCTGGATAAGAAGCATATCCGTTACTGTGCAGGGATGAAAGACGGAGAATGCCTGGTTGGTGTGATCCTGATCACAGATGCTTCGGCAAAAAAACGGCTGGTATATGATGAGGTGCAGCTGATCTCGTCTGTTACGTCGGTTGCATCGATTGCGATTAAGAATTCAAGATTGTACGAGAGAGCCCGCCAGGAAGCCAGAACAGATGAGATGACCGGATTACTGAACCGGAAATATTTCTATGAAGTGCTGAATGAAGAGCTTGAGAAAAACAGGGAGGCATCGCTGGCACTTGCGATCATCAATGTAGATGATTTTAAATTGTATAATCAGTTGTATGGGGTGAAAGAAGGAGATCTGTGTCTGCAGCGGATTGCAGATATTATCAGAAGCAGTGTCGGAGAAAGTGGATACACGGCTCGCTATGGAGGAAAGGAATTTGCGGTTCTTTTACCGGGATATGATCTTTTTTCCGCCAGAAATATGGTGGAATCTATTGCAAAACAGATTTATGTTATGAATAACCGCAGAACGGATATGAAGCTGAAAGCGGTAACTGTGAGTGCCGGTATCAGTGCGACTCCTTATGCGGCAAGGAATGTGAAAGAGCTGATGGAAAATGTAGATCTGGCAGTTTATCATGTGAAACATAATGGAAAAAATGGGATCCAGGTCTTTGATATGATGTTTCGGAACAACAGTGAGGGGAACAATACAAGGAATCACACCCATATTTATCAGGAGTATGAGTCTACGATTTATGCGCTGACGGCGGCAATTGATGCGAAGGATCACTATACGTTCAGCCATTCCAACAACGTAGCTTATTATGCAACGTCACTGGCGACGACCCTTGGAATGAACGAAGATATGATAGAGATTATCCGGCAGGCAGCACTTCTGCATGATGTCGGTAAAATCGGTATTCCGGAGTATATACTCAATAAAGAGGGAAAACTGACAGATGAAGAATATGAGATCATCAAAGGGCATGTAGAGGCATCGATCGATATTATCCGTCACCTTCCATCGCTGGATTATGTAATTCCGGCAGTCATCGGTCATCATGAGCGGTATGATGGAAAAGGATATCCACGCCGGATCGCAGGAGAAGATATTCCACTGACTGCGCGGATTTTGTGCGTGGCAGATTCTTTTGATGCCATGACATCCAAACGATGTTATAAAAAAGCATTTCCTATTGAAGTGGCACGGGAGAAGCTTCTTCAGGATGCAGGCAGACAGTTTGATCCTGATCTGGTATATAAGTTTGTTGAATGCCTGGATAATGGCAGTATTACACTGGTGAAGGCAGAAGAAACTGTGGACAATCTGAAAGAAATACTGTAGAAAATTCCCACAAAAAAGTGATGAAAATCAGCAAGAAACAGTTGACAAAAGCCTGTTGGTATAATATAATATGAAAGTATGACGTGAGAAGAAACAGTTTGCACCAAAGCCCCGGAGTGAACTTGTTTTCTATAGAATCT
The DNA here is from genome assembly GCF_027697525.1 of Coprococcus sp. AM97-35. Lineage (NCBI taxonomy): Bacteria > Bacillati > Bacillota > Clostridia > Lachnospirales > Lachnospiraceae > Coprococcus > Coprococcus sp. AM97-35. Next base: position 61,957 of record NZ_JAQESL010000012.1, read on the forward strand.
ACAATGAAAATAATTAGTAAACTGAAATTCATAGGAGGTCAACCAATGAAAACTTACATGGCTAATCCAGATAAGATTGAAAGAAAATGGTATGTAGTTGACGCTGAAGGACAGACACTTGGACGTCTTGCAGCAGAAGTCGCTAAAGTTTTAAGAGGAAAAAATAAACCGGAATTTACACCGCACATTGATACAGGTGACAACGTAATTGTTATCAACGCTGAAAAGATCAAAGTTACAGGAAAGAAATTAGATCAGAAAGTATACTATCATCACTCAGATTATGTAGGAGGAATGAAAGAAACTACATTAAGAGAAATGATGGCAAAGAAACCGGAACAGGTTATCGAACTTGCTGTTAAAGGTATGCTTCCAAAAGGACCTTTGGGAAGAACAATGATCAAGAAGCTTCACGTATATGCTGGAGCAGAACATGCTCATCAGGCACAGAAACCAGAAGTTTTAACATTTTAGTCAGAGGTTTGAAAGGAGGAAATAAAAGTGGCAACAGCTAAATTCTACGGAACAGGAAGAAGAAAAAAATCTATCGCAAGAGTATACCTTGTACCAGGTACAGGTAAGATCACAATCAATAAAAGAGATATCGACGAATATTTAGGACTTGAAACTCTTAAAGTTGTAGTTCGTCAGCCATTAGTTGCAACTGAAACAGTTGATAAATTTGACGTTCTCGTTAACGTACGTGGTGGTGGATACACAGGACAGGCAGGAGCAATCCGTCACGGAATCGCAAGAGCACTTCTTGAAGCAGATTCTGATTACAGACCGGTACTTAAGAAAGCCGGATACCTTACACGTGACCCACGTATGAAAGAACGTAAGAAATACGGTCTCAAAGCAGCTCGTAGAGCACCACAGTTCTCAAAACGTTAATTTGGAGCAATGTGGCTGCGGGAAAGACGAAGTTTTTTCGAGTTCATTTTCAAAAAATACAAACCTCAGAAACCTTGTGTTTCTGGGGTTTTTTGTCTGTTATATTGAAAGCCCTCCGGTTTCCGCATATAATAAAAGACAATGTGTAAAGAAATGAATCAGGGAGAATAATAAAATATGAGTATATTAAATGTAGAACATCTGACACACGGTTTTGGTGACCGTGCCATTTTTGATGATGTATCGTTCCGTCTTTTAAAAGGGGAGCATATCGGTCTTGTAGGAGCAAACGGAGAGGGTAAATCTACCTTTATGAGTATCGTTACCGGGAAACTTATGCCGGACGAGGGAAAGGTAGAATGGGCAAAGAATGTGCGCGCAGGTTATCTGGACCAGCATGCAGTCCTTCAGAGTGGAATGACGATCCAGGACGTGCTGAAAAGTGCATTTGATCCGCTTTTACAGAAGGAGCAACGGATGAACGAGATCTGTGAGAAGCTTGGTGAAGTAGACGAGGATGAGATGAATCTTCTGATGGAAGAGCTTGGAACGATCCAGGATGAGTTGACACTGCATGATTTTTACACGATTGATGCAAAGGTAGAGGAAGTGGCAAGGGCACTGGGACTTCTGGATCTGGGACTTGACCGTGATGTTACAGATCTAAGCGGAGGTCAGAGAACGAAGGTTCTTCTGGCAAAGCTTCTGCTTGAGAAGCCGGACATCCTGCTTCTGGATGAACCGACAAACTATCTGGATGAAGAGCATATTACGTGGCTGAAGCGGTATCTGCAGGATTATGAGAATGCATTCATTCTGATTTCCCATGATATTCCGTTCCTGAATGAAGTGGTAAATATCATCTATCATATGGAGAACCAGGAACTGAACCGCTACGTAGGAGACTATGAACATTTCCAGGAGGTCTATGCAGTTAAGAAAGCACAGCTTGAGGCAGCATACCGCAGGCAGCAGCAGGAGATCAGTGAACTGAAGGACTTTGTGGCAAGAAATAAAGCCCGTGTTTCTACAAGAAATATGGCGATGTCCAGACAGAAGAAGCTGGATAAAATGGATGTAATTGAGCTGGCAGCGGAAAAGCCGAAACCGGAATTTAAGTTCCGTTACGGACGGACTCCGGGAAAAATGTTATTTGAAACAAAGGATCTTGTAATCGGTTATGATGAACCACTTTCCAAGCCGCTGAATTTCCAGATGGAAAGAGGACACAAGATTGCGATTGTCGGAACCAATGGTATTGGAAAGACTACATTTTTGAAGAGTGTACTTGGTCTGATCCCGGCAATTTCCGGCGAGTGTGAGCTTGGGGAAAATCTTCAGATCGGCTATTTTGAACAGGAAGTTAAAGGAGAGAACAAGACAACCTGTATTGAAGAACTGTGGCAGGAATTCCCGTCATTTACCCAGTATGAAGTGCGTTCCGCCCTTGCAAAATGCGGACTCACTACCAAGCATATTGAGAGCCAGGTAAGGGTACTGAGTGGTGGTGAACAGGCAAAGGTAAGACTTTGTAAGCTGGTCAACAGGGACACGAATCTGCTGATCCTGGATGAGCCGACCAATCATCTTGACGTGGATGCAAAGGAATCTCTGAAAAAAGCGCTTCAGGAATACAAAGGAAGTATTCTTCTGATTTGCCATGAGCCGGAATTTTATCAGGATGTGGTAAATGAAGTGTGGGATATGAGCAAGTGGACAATGAAAGTATTTTAAAAGTGTTGTGCAGAAGACCTTTCGGGACTATCCTGAAAGGCCTTTTTGTGTTACTATTTATTTAGAGCGTATCATTTTAGTTATTACTTTTTATTTTATAGGAAATTCCGAAGGAACTTCCTATGAAATAAAAAGCACTACGTGCGGGAGATGCGCACTCGCACGAAGATGAAGAATGTCGCAAGCGACTGCGCTCGGCGCGAGAATGTACCGAGGTACATTCTTTTTTACAAAGCCGTTATATAAGCTTTACAGAAGTAAGATAGAGCCTGTAAAGTGCAACGTCTATAATAAAACGTGTTTCAGAAAAGAAAGGATGGGATAATATGCCGTCAACCTATGCACATTACATTTTCGGACAGCAGATCAGAGGCAGATTAAGCGGATATGAGAGAAAAGTTATTGATAAATACCCGGAGCTTTTTAATATTGGACTTCATGGACCGGATATTCTTTTTTATTACAGACCACTTGGCAAGAACAAGGTCAATCAGTTGGGAAGCCGTATGCATAGCGAGAGCGGAGCAAAGTTCTTCGTTCATGCAGCAAAGGTTTTACATACACACGACCAGTATGAGAAGCATCTGGCTTATGTATATGGAGTGCTCTGCCATTTTGCGCTGGATGTGACCTGCCATGGTTACGTGGAACAGACAGTAAAAGAGACTGGTCTTGCACATATTGCAGTGGAGGGCGAGCTGGACCGTAAGCTGATGATTATGAATGGAGAAAATCCAGTGAGCAGGAGGCTGACCGGACATATTGTTCCTTCTATGAAAAATGCGGTAATTATAAAAGATTTTTATCGCGGAATTACAGCAAAGGAAGTCAAAAAAGCACTGAATGGAATGGTATTTTATGACAGGATTCTTGTCTGTCCATCTAAAATAAAGCGGATGGCACTTTATGCAGCACTTAAAGTGGCAGGACTTTATTATGATTTTCATGGGTTTATTATCAAGTATCATGAGAATGGATTCTGCAGAGAACAGATAAGAAGACTGCTTCATCTTTATGAAAAAGCAGTTCCACTGGCAGACAAACTGATCTGTGAATACAAACCGTTTCTGGAAGGAAGCGCTACATTAGATTCTGTATATGCCTACACATTTGGTTCTCAGCTTCCGGGCAAGGAGGATACGTTAAATGAAAACAAAACTGACAAAACAGGAGAAAAACTGGATACTTTATGATGTCGGAAATTCTGCATTTACACTTCTGGCAGCAACCATTTTACCGATTTATTTCAACTATATTGCAGGAAAGCAGGGACTTTCGTATGTACAGTATCTGGCATACTGGGGATATGCAGTATCCATTGCAACCTTGCTTACGGCACTTGCAGGACCGGTATTTGGAACCGTTGCAGATACAAAAGGCTATAAAAAACCAGTTTTTACAATTGCACTTGGAATCGGGGCAATTGCTTCAGTTGCTCTGGGATTTGCGAAGTACTGGCTGGCCTTTCTGGTAGTTTTTGTCATTGCAAAGGTCGGATATTCCGTAACACTGGTATTTTATGATTCCATGCTTGTCGATGTGACATCGGAAGACCGGATGGATGAAGTCTCTTCCCAGGGATATGCGTGGGGATATATCGGAAGCTGTGTACCGTTTGTAATCTGTCTTCTGGTTGTGTTAAATGCAGGGAAGATTGGGATTACAATGGAGATAGCAATGATGGTTTCCTTTGTGATCATCACGGTATGGTGGGTAATTATGACATTACCACTTCTGAAAACTTATCACCAGAAGTATTATGTAGAAAAGAAGCAGCATGCTTTTTCAGAAAGTTTCAAAAGAATCGGCATTACTCTGAAAAATGTAAAGAAGGAGAAGAAGGTTTTTCTGTTTCTTCTGGCGTTTTTCTTTTATATTGACGGGGTTTATACGATTATTGATATGGCAACTGCATATGGATCAGCACTTGGACTTAGCAGTACAGGGCTTCTTCTTGCATTGTTGCTTACGCAGATCGTAGCTTTCCCATTTGCGATTATTTTCGGAAGACTTGCGAAGAAATATTCTGCAGAAAATCTGATCACAGTATGTATCGTGGCATACCTTGGAGTGGCAATTTTTGCGATTTTTCTGCATTACCAGTGGCAGTTCTGGGTTCTTGCTGTCTGGGTAGGCATGTTCCAGGGAGGTGTGCAGGCGCTTTCAAGATCTTACTTTACGAAAATTATACCGGCGAACCAGTCAGGTGAATTTTTCGGCTTAATGGATATTTGCGGAAAAGGCGCGTCCTTTATGGGAACAACGATCGTGAGCCTGATCTCGCAGCTTACCGGCAATATCAATATTGGTGTGGGGATGATCGCTGTCTTGTTCGTGATCGGAATTATTTTATTCCGGAGAGCGGCAGCGCTAGAATAAAAATAAAGGATACAATAGATTTATGATGACAGAGCTTGAAAAATATTATAACAAATTCAACGAAGAGAAGCGGCTTAAGAGCCGCCACGGACAGGTAGAATTTATCACCTCAATGAAGTACATTCACAAATATCTTCCTAAGCGGGAGCATGGACAGGTAAAGATTCTGGATGTAGGAGCCGGAACCGGGCGCTACAGTGTTGCGCTTGCCGAAGAAGGGTACGATGTGACGGCGGTAGAGTTGGTAAAATACAATCTGGGAATTCTGAAAAAGAAGAACAGCTCTGTGAAAGCATATCAGGGAAATGCACTGAAGCTGTCACGTTTTCCAGATAAGGAATTTGACCTGATCATCCTGTTTGGGCCGATGTATCATCTTTATACAAAGGAAGATAAGGTGAAGGCGCTGATGGAGGCGAAGCGTGTTCTGAAGGATGAGGGCACGATCCTGGTGGCTTATACAATGAATGAGTACAGTGTTCTGGTGTATGGATTCCGGGAGAACCATATTCAGGAGTGCCTGGAAAATGGCAAGCTGGATGCGAATTACCGGGTATGTCCTTCACCGGAAGATTTGTATGATTATGTGCGCCTGGAGGATATTGACAGCTACAATGAAGCAGCAGGAATGGAACGGATCCAGATTATTTCGGCGGATGGACCATCCGATTATATGCGTCAGGTGTTAAATACGATGGATGAAAAGACCTTCCAGACGTTTATTGACTATCATCTGACTACGTGTGAACGCCCGGAACTGGTTGGTGCGGGATCACATACGGTAGATATTATAAGAAAGAAAAAAGATGGAGGAATAGAAAATGAAAGTAGCAGATATGCATTGTGATACGATTTTAGCGATTCTGAGAGGAAAGGAACAGGGAAAAGAGATTTCACTTCGTAAAAATAATTTAAATGTGGATCTTGAACGGATGAAAAAGGGGGATTATCTGATTCAGAATTTTGCCCTTTTTCTGGATCTGGAGGATCCGATACTTGCAGGAAGTCCATTCCGTTATGCAATGAAAATGGCGGATGTATTTTATCAGGAAATGGAGAAAAATAAAGACTGGATCCGACCGGTCACGAAGTATGAAGAGATTGAAGAAAACCGGAAAAATGGAAAGATGTCAGCGTTGCTGACATTGGAAGAAGGAGAAATCTGTGAGGGCGATCCTGCCCTTTTAAGAGACTTTTACCGGATGGGGGCAAGGATGATGACTCTGACCTGGAACTATCCGAATCAGCTTGGATATCCGGCAAAAGCGACTGGCGGAGAATTTGCCGGAAAAGCCTTTTCAGAAGCCGGATATGGGCTTACAACGCGTGGGATTGAGTTTCTGGAAGAGATGGAGAAACTGGGAATGATCATCGATGTGGCACATTTAAACGATGCAGGAATCCGGGATGTATTAAAGTTCACAAAGAAGCCTTTTGTAGCGAGCCATTCCAACGCGCGACATTTGTGCAGTCATCCGAGAAACCTGAATGATGAACTTCTGAAAGCGATCGGGGAAAGAGGCGGTGTGATCGGGCTGAATTATTATGCATATTTCCTGCGCGACTGGAAAGATGGAGAGACGGTTGTGAGCAGAGCGGAGGATATTGTGGCACATGCAAAATATATCCGTGATATGGCGGGAATAGAGGCTTTAGGACTTGGTTCAGACTTTGATGGTATGAATGGAGAACTGGAGATCGCATCCCCGGCAGATATGGAAAAGCTGGAAGAGGTATTTAAAAAGAATGGATTTACAGAGAGCGAGATTGAGAAAATCTTCTATAAGAATGTAATGCGGATATATAGAGAAATTCTTGGGTAATTCCAGCAAAGCACATTTATAACATAGAAAACCCGGCTGTGGAGTGATCCACAAGCCGGGCTTTTTACTCTAGCATCTTTTGCAGTGATTACGCAACTGTTACATTAACAGCCTGAAGTCCGCGGTTTCCTTCTGTGATATCGAAAGTAACGTTCTGTCCTTCTTCAAGAGATTTGTATCCTTCTCCTGCGATTCCTGAAAAATGTACGAATACATCTTCTCCGGTGCTTTCGTTTGTGATGAATCCGTAGCCTTTCTGTGCGTTGAACCACTTAACTGTACCCTTGTTCATTAGTAGTACCTCCTAAAAAATTGATGATGCCGATAAAAATAAAAATCACATATTTTTGTAAGTCATCAGACAGATGTTAATGATTTACAAAAATATGTGAAATCTAAATCTTATCTAAAACACAATTTCAGAATATCACGTGGTAGGACAAATGTCAAATCAAAATAGGAAAAATAGGAAAAAATAAATGTCTTTTTATTGACAGGAAGAAAAAGGAATGCTATTATTTTTAACATATTTAAAGAGTGAAAATATTTGTACAAAGAGGTACTTTACTGCGGAGAAGAACGCAGAGAGTACCTCTTTTTTTGACTTGCAGGAGTGTTTTTTGTAAAACGAAAATACTTTGTGAGGTGCATTCTTTGATGTGAGTGTCAAAAGTATAAATGGGATGTCAGAAAGAGGTAGTGCAAATGAAAAATCATGAACTGGATGCAGTGGATCGTACAATTTTGAATATTTTACAGAGAAATGCCAAATGCCCATTGAAAGAGATTGCAGAGAAGGTGTATCTGTCTACACCGGCGGTATCAGCGCGGATTGAAAAGATGGAAAAAGAAGGATATATTCTCGGTTATCAGGCACAGGTGAATCCGGAAGCACTTGGATATCATATCAAGGCACTGATCAATCTGGAGGTTTCGCCGGAGGGAAAAACTGTGTTTTATCCGTTTGTGAGAAAGTGTTCAAATGTGATCGAATGCAACTGTGTGACCGGAGAATATTCTATGGTGTTGGAAGTACTGTTTCCCAGCACCACAGAGCTGGATAAATTTATTGGAGAATTGCAGCGATTTGGAAGGACAAAGACACTGATCGTATTTTCAACTTCGGTTGAACACAGAGGAATCAACGCAGATATAGAAGAAACACTGGAGTGAGAAATATAATTTTCCGTAAATCGAAAAAGACCCGGAAACAAAAGTTTTCGAGTCTCTTTCTTCTTTAAGGGCTATATAAACAAGCAGTTTGAAATAGTCATTTTGATTATTCAGCAGCGATAGCAACTTCAGGAGCAATTGTTTCAGTAACTTTTTCAGATGCTTTGATATCTGCAGGTGTTTTTGCAAAACCTTTAAATACGACTGAACCAACAAATCCAGCTAAAGATCCACCGATCGCAGCAAGTACGATTGCAGCTACAACCTTAAGCGGTGGGTTGAATCCGAATGGAGCTAAAAGCCCAGGAATCGGAGATGCTGTTCCAGGGGCGTTATTGATGATGCCGAGCATAGCTGCTGCAAGTCCGGCAAGTCCGCCGCCAAAGAAGTTTGATCCGTAAATCGGGATCGGATTCTGTGTAATAATATCAGCCTGTGTAAGAGGTTCAAGCATTACCGCGATAACATTACTGCGTTCGCCAAGTTTTAAACGGTCGAAAATGATACCGTTTGTGAAAGAACCACCAACACATGCAATTGCTGCAATACCCATTGCAAGTCCATCAAGTCCGAGCATAGCAGTCAGGGCCATAGAACTGAGTGGTGAGGTACAGATCATCTTCATAATACCACCGAGCAGGAATCCCATGATAATTGGAGACTGTTCAGCAGCGGCAGAAATCATACGTCCGATGTTGAGCAGTGTTGAATTAACGACCGGATCAACTGCGATGGCAATAATTCTTGCGAGCGGTGCGATTGCAAGAGCACCAACGATCAGATTCAGACCCTCTGGAAGTTTCTTTTCCAGGAACGGAGCTACAAAGCCTACAATATAACCTGCTACAAAACCAGGAAGAATTCCGTATCCTCCAACTGCGACACCTGCAACGACTGCAAGTACCGGATTACATCCCATACTGATCGGAACTAAAGTAGCTGCAGCGATTCCCCCGAAGCTGCCGGATACGGTTCCGAGTTCTGAGAAAAATGCAATTCCTAATAAATCACCTGTGATGTAATGGTGAACAGCTTCAACCAGGAACGAAGCAACAGCTGCATTAGCCATTCCAGACATTGCTTCTGATCCTTTTGGAAACTTCAGGCTGAATACAGAGAAGCAGGCTAAAGTGAGAAGCAGTAAACCAATACCTTTTACGATTGTTAACATATGATATCCTCCTTAAAATTTATATTTATTCGCATCAGTTATCGTGATAACATAATAAAATGGAAGTTACAAAAAGATACAAAAAGTATCAAAATGAAATTTATTTTTGGAAAAAACTACAAATACGGGAAGGATTTATTGTATATAATGACGGTAACTATAAGTGATAATGAATTATAGGGAAAATATATAAATAAAAAAATTACGTAAAGAGATGAAATAAGAAGCAGGAGAGGACCTGAAAATCAGGCCCTCTCGGTGCATTCCTGAATCAGTGCATTCAGGAAATTTTTAATTTTCACATTGCCGTGCCGTACACTTTTTCCACGGATGAAATCCATTTCCCTTCGGACTTGTTCAAAGTTATACAGGGAGTTGGAGTAGGTTGTAAACGTGTCATTGGCGTAATCCTCAAGACCAAGGTTGGCAAGGTTGACCATTCCCATGTTGGCTGTCCGACGGATCCTTTGTTCCATGGATTTCGGATTGTCACTGAACCGGCTGCAAAGTTCGCTTAAAGTGACATTGTCAACTTTCTGGTTATGCTGGATCAGATAATCGACAAGGGAAATGATATCCTTGCTGCCACGTTCGCCGGTGATGCCAAGCTTTTGGAGAATTCCTTTTAACCGGATAATATAAGGTTTTTCAGCTGTATCATTTATAAATCCCTGTGGCTGTACAAAATTCTGCTGGGCTTGGAAAATCGTCTGTACCTGCTGCAATGTCCGGCGGGCGGTCAGGGATTCACTGACCTTCCGGAGGATGGATTCTACTTCGATACTGTTGATCGGCTTATGAATATAAAATTCAATGCCCGCAGAATAGGCGTCTGCGATCATATCTTTGGATGCAACCTGGGAAAGCATAATAAAAGTAAGATTCGGTGCATAAGAGCGGGCACGTTTTACGAAAGTGATTCCGTCTATTTCCGGCATCAGAAGATCAACAATTACGATGTCTGGATTTATAAGAGGAAGATCCGTGAGTGCATCCACACCGTTTTCTGCAGTTCCGGCAATCTCTCCAAGTCCCCGGTCCCGTATAATACGTTTTAATATATGCAGTACATTTTTATCATCATCAATGAGATAGAATTTCATTTATAAACCGCTCCATTTCTCTTTTGGTATAGTAAGTGTGAAAACTGTTTTTCCGGGAACGGAAGTTACCCGGATGGTTCCGCCTAGGCGGAATTCGATAAAATCCTTTACCAGGCTAAGGCCAAGTCCCCGATTGACTTCGCCGGTTTCGTAATTGATCTTTGTGGAAAAACCAGGTTCAAAAATTTGTTCCATATCCTCCGGATCGATTCCGGGCCCATGATCTTCAACTTCAATAACATAAGAAGAATCCGTGGAGGATTGACGGACAGAAAGCTCGACCAGATTTCCGTTTGTTGCTTCAATTGCATTGTTGAAAAGATTGCGGAAGATTGAGAGCAGAAGATAATGGTTCTGTGTATAAAGATTTTCTTCCAGCTGTATATTAAAAGAAAGTCGTTTCCCTTTTGGAAGGGATGCATCCAGGCTGCTTTTCAGAATGGTGAGGATATCATCCAGGCTCATTCCGTCATTTTCAGAATTTACTTTCATTGAAGAGGAAAGTCCTCTTACGATCAAATTGTAGTCTTTTTTGATCTCGTGGACATCCCGTGCGATCTGAAGTGCAGTGCGGGTGAGGGATTCGTCTATATTCCGTTCACTCATATCGTGGTAAAGGCGGTATGCGGTGCTCATGGTGTCCTCTATCATATGTGTGCCTTTCTGCATCAGAACAACTTCGCCGTTAAGCTCAGAGATCAAAAGAAGAAGATTCTGGTATCTCCGTGCATGTTCAGCACTCAGAAGACTGAACTTGTAATGGCTGAGACAGAACAGGAGAAGACCTGCAAGTGCAGTACGCAGAAGCGCAACCAGAAGGACACCTGCCTGGGACTGAAAAGAAAAAGCGTCCATACCCATACGGGACAGCAGTTCTGTTATATTTGCCAGATAGTCAAAAAGAAACATCCAGGGTAGGGAATACGTCGAAAGTTCATAGTCATTTTTACGGCAGTAGAGGAAAAAAAGGATTCCGTAGACCAGATAGAAAAACATTTCCGGAAAATAGCTCTGTGGATTCCAACTGCCAAAGCGAAGCCAGTGCATCAGTGTACGGGAAAAGAAAACACAGAGGGCACTTATCACTGTGACCGGAAGAACCGGATATTTCCCAAAAAGGATCAGAGACATGAAAATGCCAAAAATTCCGATGGAAACACGAAAATCGCTTTCAAAAAGTGAGATGCTGATCTGTGCGCCAATGATAACAGCAGCGCTGACCAGCAAAATGCGGGTATAACGTGAAAAACTTTTAGTCCACATAAGAAAGCCTCCTTTATTCAGATCATCTGTCTTACAGTCTACAGTCCGGTTAATAATTCAACAAGAAATACGCCGGCACATGAAAAAAGGGAAACACAGATCAGACTTTTTCTGTTCCATGCAAGGATCAGTGCGATTGCAAAACCAATGGCGGCAGACCAGATATTGGCGGTGGCTGTCAGAATGGCCGGAAAGGTCATAACAGCCAGAGTTACATAAGGTACATAATATAAAAAAGATTTTATAAAAGTATTTTTGATCTCTTTCCTGATCAGCGTCAGTGGCAGCATACGGATCAGATAGGTGACGGCTGCCATGACAAAGATATACATATATAGATTATGCTTCAACGGAAGAATCCTCCTTATCTTCTGGATTTGTTTCTTCTTTTACAGGGAAGAAATACGCTGCGATTCCGGCAATCAGAATCGTAAGGATAATGATTCGGAAGCCAGAAGAAATTTGGCATAGCACAGGAGCCTTTGTGAAAAGGAAGCTTGCTGCCATGGAAATCACGACAATGGTTCCGATGATCCTGTTATCACGTGCCGGAGGAATAATGATTGCGATAAACATTCCATACAATGCAACGCTCAGTGCGCTGACGATCCGGTCAGGCAGGATACTTCCTGATACTACTCCGAGGAAAGTGCCAAGTGTCCAGCCAGGTGCGGCAAGTGCCATCACACCGTAAGAATACCATGGAGTAATCCTTCCGGGGCGGGATACGGATACGCCGAAGACTTCATCCGTTACACCGTATGCGATAAGAAAACGGTGGAAAAAAGGATAGTGGTTATCAATTTTCTGTGAAAGGGCACAGGACATCAGCGAATATCTGAGATTGATGATGAACTGGGTGAATGCCATTTCAAAATAGGATGCGGATGCCGTAATCAGTGACAGACCAGCAAATTGCCCGGCGCTGGTCAGGTTTGTAAGGGAAAGCAGAACGGCTTCCCAAGTGGAAAGTCCTGCATTTTTTGCCATGATACCAAAGGTAAATGATACCGCAATATAGCCGAGACAGATGGGAATGCCATCCTGTATCCCGGCTGCAAAATCCATTTTTCTGTTTCTACTCATGAAGTAAAACCTCTCTTTTGTAAATAATCCCCAAATTTGAATTGTTATTTTACTAACATTTTACCATGGAACGGTGGTCTTGAAAATGATGTTTTAAAAGAACTTGAAAAAAAATTTACAGAAAGACTGGAAATATAGTGGTATTATGAGTTATAATAAATAGTGATAAATAAATGTGCAAACATAAGTACAAGTTATAAAAGGAGATTGAAGCATGGAAATGTTATCTATTGAAAAAGAACTGCAGAGCAATTCTTATCCTGGAAGAGGGATCATCATCGGAAAGTCTGCCGACGGAAGCAAAGCGGTCACAGCTTATTTTATCATGGGAAGAAGTGAGAACAGCCGTAATCGTGTCTTTGTAGAAGAAGGAGAAGGAATCCGCACACAGGCATTTGACGAGTCAAAGCTGACAGACCCAAGCTTAATTATCTACGCACCGGTGCGTGTACTCGGCAATAAGACGATCGTTACAAACGGAGATCAGACTGATACAATTTATGAAGGTATGGACAGACAGATGACGTTTGAACAGTCCCTTCGAAGCCGTGAATTTGAACCGGATGGACCAAACTACACACCACGTATTTCCGGTATCATGCACATTGAGAACGGAAAATATAACTATGCAATGTCCATTTTGAAGAGCAATAACGGAAATCCGGATGCATGCAACCGTTACACCTTTGCATATGAGAATCCGGTAGCCGGAGAAGGACATTTTATCCACACATACAAGTGTGATGGAAATCCGCTTCCGAGTTTTGAAGGAGAACCAAAGCTTGTTGCAATTCCGGATGATATGGACACATTTGCAGACACACTCTGGAACAGTCTGAATGCAGATAATAAAGTATCTCTGTTTGTAAGATATATTGATATTGAGACAGGAACATACGAAAGCAAGATCATCAATAAGAATAAATAGTATACAAAGGTGAAGAAGGAGCAGGAATCATGAATGAATTAGAACTCAAATATGGATGTAACCCGAATCAGAAGCCGTCACGTATCTATATGAAAGACGGAAGTGATCTCCCGATCAAAGTTCTGATGGGACGTCCGGGATATATTAACTTTCTGGATGCATTTAACGGATGGCAGCTGGTATCGGAATTGAAAAAAGCAACCGGACTTCCGGCAGCAACTTCCTTTAAACATGTGTCACCGGCAGGTGCTGCAGTCGGACTGCCGCTGGATGAAACTCTTGCAAAAATTTACTGGGTAGATGACCTTGGAGAACTTTCTCCGCTTGCAAGCGCTTATGCACGTGCAAGAGGTGCAGACCGTATGTCTTCATTCGGTGATTTTATTGCGCTTTCTGATGTCTGTGATGTTGATACGGCAAGACTGATCAAGAGAGAAGTATCGGATGGAGTGATCGCACCTGGATATGAACCGGAAGCACTGGAGATTCTTGCACAGAAAAAGAAAGGTAATTACAATGTGATCCAGATCGATCCGAATTATGTTCCGGCACCGACTGAACACAAGGATGTATTTGGTATTACTTTTGAGCAGGGAAGAAATGAACTGAAGATTGATGATGATTTCTTCTCAAATGTAGTGACTGAGAACAAAGAAATTCCGGATCACGCAAAGAGAGATCTTGCAATTTCCATGATTACTTTAAAATATACACAGTCAAACTCTGTATGCTATGTAAAAGACGGACAGGCAATCGGAATCGGAGCCGGACAGCAGTCCCGTATCCACTGTACCCGTCTTGCAGGACAGAAGGCAGATAACTGGTGGCTGAGACAGTGCCCGAAAGTACTTGCTCTTCCATTTAAAGAAGGAATTAAGCGTGCAGACCGGGATAATGCAATTGATCTGTATATTGGTGAAGAATATATGGACGTACTGGCAGACGGAACCTGGGAAAATATTTTCACTGAAAAACCGGAAGTATTTACCAGAGAAGAAAAGAGAGCATGGCTTGATAAGCTGACGGGTGTGGCACTTGGATCAGACGCATTTTTCCCGTTTGGAGATAACATCGAACGTGCACATAAGAGCGGTGTTACATATATTGCAGAACCGGGTGGATCAATCCGTGATGACAATGTAATTGATACCTGTAACAAATACAACATGGCGATGGCATTTACCGGAATCCGTTTATTCCATCACTAAGATAATAAAGAAGCAAAGTTCCTGCAGAGGTAGAAGATCTACCTTTGCGGGAATTTTTTATTTCCTAGGAAATTCCGAAAGAACTTCCTAGGAAACAAAAGGCACTGCGTGCCGGAGATGCGCACTCGCACGAATCTATTGAAAAAATAAAAAGATATGCGACAAATGTGGAAAGATGTCGTTAAAAAATAAACAGAACCGGTAATCTGAAGATTTATTATTCGGAAGGAAATTACATAATATATATATAACAGCCAGCATGAGGAGGCGAATCTATGGGGATTCTTGAAATTCTTTTAATTTCAATCGGGCTTTCGTTTGACGTATTTGTCGTACATATCTGTGTCGGAGCAGGATTTTCAAGAAAGCACGGAAAAGACATAATCTTATCCAGTTTGCTTTTTGGAGGGGCACAACTCCTTGCATTGATCCTGGGAAATGTTGTTGCAGATATTCTGAAGCCGGACAGGAAGATGAATGAAACGATTTCAACAGCGGCAAGCGGTTGGGAAATTTTGTCGGTGCTGATATTTATCGGACTTGGTATCTATATGATCTGTAAAGCAAGAAATAATAAACAGATCTTTGAGCGTAGAAACGATGAGATAAATTGGAAACGGCTTAGAAAACTGGCAGTACTTACCAGCGTAGATGCGCTTTTTGCCGGAATGGGAATCGGCTTTTGGAGTGTAGAGATTCTGGAACAGGGGATGGTACTGCTTCCGGTTACGATCATTCAGTGTTTTCTTGGCGTGGAGGTTGGATACAGACTGGGCTGTGAATATAACTGCAAAGCTTACTGGATCGGTGGGATATTATTCCTGATCGCCGGGGCAGATATGGTGGTTACGCATTTTTTATTTTAAAATAGCAGGAGGAAAAGAGTATGGGCGAATTGACACATAAAGCAGCAAGGGCAGCATTTGGCGGAGCAATTGATTTGGCAATGCGAAAAATGGATAAAGACAGAGAAAAAGGTCTGCTTGATCTTGTTGATCTGACCGAGCGTTTCATGGGAGACAATTTCCAGAAGAGCTCCTATGAAGGCGCAAGAAAGATGATACAGGATCCGGATTCGAAGTGGATGAGTTATGTGAATCGTGCATTGGATGAAATTGACCCGCATGTTATTAAACAGACAGCATTAAACCTTGGATTTGAAGCGGCGTTCCATGGAACGAAAACAATCCGCAGTATGAGAGAGGTACATCAGTGCAATATTCCGTGGCTGATCCTGATGGATCCGACAAGTGCATGTAATCTTCATTGTACCGGATGCTGGGCGGCAGAATATGGGCATAAACTGAATCTTACATATGAAGAGATGGACAGCATCATTACACAAGGAAAAGAACTTGGAATTTATTTCTATATGTATACAGGCGGGGAGCCGTTAGTAAGAAAAAAAGATATTATCAGACTTTGTGAAAAGCATTATGACTGCGAATTTCATGCATTTACAAATGGAACACTGGTAGATGATGAATTTTGCGAAGAGATGAGAAGAGTCGGCAACCTGTCCCTTTCAATTAGTCTGGAAGGATTTGAAGAGGTCAATGACATGCGCCGTGGAGAGGGTGTATTCAACAAGGTTATGGCAACCATGGATCGGTTAAAGAAATATGGTCTGATCTTTGGTACGTCTATCTGTTATACCAGAAAGAACATTGAAACGGTTACATCGGATGAATTCCTGGATATGATCATCGGAAAGGGATGTCGTTTCACCTGGTATTTCCATTATATGCCGGTTGGAAATGATGCAGCACCGGATCTGCTGCCGACAAAAGAACAGAGAGAATATATGTATCACCGGGTAAGAGAGATCCGCAGTATGACAGGCGGAAAGCCAATTTATGCGATGGATTTCCAGAATGATGGAGAGTTTGTCGGAGGATGTATCGCAGGAGGAAGAAATTATTGCCATATCAATGCAAATGGAGATGTAGAACCATGTGTATTTATTCATTACTCTTCTGCAAATATCCGGGAAGTTACGCTCCTGGAAGCTCTCAAACAGCCACTCTTTATGGCATACAGAGACCGGCAGCCATTTAATGATAATCATCTGCGGCCATGTCCGATGCTTGAGAATCCGGAAATCCTTCAGGAGATGATAAAGGAGACTGGTGCAAAATCAACAGATCTGCAGTCACCGGAGAGTGCAGAGCATTTATGCAGCAAATGTGAAGCATATGCCTGTGAATGGAAAGAAACGGCAGACAGACTTTGGAAAGAGCATCCGCATCAGCAGAAAGGCTACACAAACTATAAAAAACGCACAGAAAACTAAAAGAAAATCGGTTTGAAAAAGCGTTTCGGTTGTGATAGAATGTTCGTCAAGAGAAATGGGCAGGAAAAAGAGGACGATACATGGAGAGAAAAAGAGAATTGACAAAGAACCTGCTTGCAGAGAGCTTCAAGGAGCTTCTAATCAAAGGATCTTTTGATAAGATAACAATTAAGATGATCACAGATCAGGCGGGAGTTATCAGACCGACATTTTATAATTACTTTCAGGATAAATATGAAGTGATGGAGTGGCTTCTGGAGACAGAGGTATTCCGGCATGCCCGTGAGATGATGGAAGACGGGATGGAAAAAGAAGCGATCTATCTGCTGTTCCGGAAGATGGAAAAAGACCGGATCTATTATCTGAAAGCGTTTGAAGTTACCGGTCAGAATGGATTTGAAGAGATTCTTGAAAAAAAGATTCGCCAGCTGATTGAAGAACTGGTAAGCAGGCATAAGATCAAGATCGAAAAGCTTCAGGGTATCAAAGATAAAAAGATCTTTCTGGAGTTTCATACGATTACCGTTGTAAACGGGCTTAAATACTGGCTGACCAGCCGGGAGATTCACCTGACAGCGGATGAAGCGATGGAGTATTATCTGTTTCTGATGTCGCATCCTATTTTGGAGCTACTTGAAAAGTAAAGAACAAAATATAAATTTGAGAAGAATCTGGGATATTCCGGGTTCTTCTTTTTGTTTTACTGTCAGAAAATAAAAAATGTTATTTAAATTGCTTGACGGATTTCTATTACAGAGTTATTATGAACATATGAACAGTTGCTCATATGTTCAGTGAGAGAAAATTTTTCAGGAGGAAAGAAAGATGAAGAAAAAATTTAAAATGGTAGACCTTGATTGCGCAAACTGTGCAGCAAAAATGGAAGATGCAATCAAAAAAATTGATGGTGTAAATGATGCAACGGTAAGTTTTATGATGCAGAAGCTTACGATCGATGCAGATGATGTAAGATTTGATGAAATCATGCAGGAAGTCGTTGCTGTATGCAAGAAGGTAGAGCCGGACTGCCAGATTCAGCTGTAAAACCGGAAAAGGTATGAAAGGGGAGAGTCTTCTATGATGAAAAAACAGAAAATAATGCTGTACCGTATTATCGCAGCGTCAGTTATTTATGTTCCTCTTTTTGTACTGGAACATATGGGAAAACTGGAATTTCAGTCCGAAATTCCGGTGCAGTTTTTGTTATTTATGATACCTTATCTGATCGTGGGATGGGATATCATTTACCGGGCTGTGCGCAATATCAGTCATGGTCAGGTATTTGATGAGAACTTTCTGATGTGTATAGCAACGTTTGGTGCACTTGGAGTAAAGGAATATTCGGAAGCGGTAGCGGTTATGTTGTTCTATCAGATCGGGGAGTTATTCCAGAGTTATGCAGTCAACCGTTCCCGCCAGTCAATCAGTGCAATGATGGATATCTGTCCGGAATATGCGAATATTGAAGAAGACGGAAAGCTCAAACAGGTTGATCCGGATGATGTAGAGATTGGTACGGAGATCGTCATCAAAGCAGGAGAGAGAGTTCCTCTCGATGGTGTGGTTGTATCGGGAACATCCTTTGTAGATACTTCTGCACTGACCGGGGAGTCGGTTCCGCGAGAAGTAACAGAAGGTTCTGAGATTATCAGCGGTTGTGTAAATGGAAGCGGACTTCTTAAGGTGCGCACAACGAAAGAGTTTGATGATTCTACAGTTGCGAAGATTCTGGAACTGGTTGAAAATGCCAGCAGCAAAAAGGCACATGTAGAGAACTTCATTACAAAGTTTGCAAAATACTATACGCCGATCGTGGTTTGTGCGGCAGTTGTACTTGCATTCCTTCCACCAATCATTCTTGGCGGTGGATTTGCAGAATGGATTCAGAGAGCATGTATTTTCCTTGTAATCTCCTGCCCATGTGCACTGGTGATCTCTGTTCCACTTGGTTTTTTTGGAGGAATCGGAGCAGCATCCAAACAGGGCGTTCTGGTAAAGGGAAGCAATTATCTGGAAGCACTCTCTGAGATGAAAACGATTGTATTTGATAAGACTGGTACACTGACAAAAGGTGAATTCGTTGTATCAGAAGTTATTCCGAACGGATGGGAAAAAGAAGGACTTCTTGAAGTGGCAGCCCTTGCGGAAGGCTATTCCGATCATCCAATCTCAGCAGCACTCAAGAAAGCGTACGAAGAAGCGGAGCTTGGTGAGTTGTCCATGGACAGGGTGGAACAGGCTGAAGAAATCGCCGGACACGGAATCAAGGCAAAGATCGACGGAAGAGTTGTCTATGCCGGAAATGCAAAGCTGATGGAAGAAAAAGGCGTGGAATATGAGCCATGCACAGTCCCTGGTACGGTCGTATATCTGGCGGCTGAAAAAGAATTCCTCGGGACCATCGTAATTTCTGATACGGTCAAACCGGAAGCCAAACGTGCGATCGCGCAGCTCAAACAAAGCGGTGTCAAAAAGACAGTTATGCTTACCGGTGACAGAAAAGATGTCGGTGAAGCAGTAGCAGAAAGCCTTGGAATCGATGAAGTCTACACAGATCTCCTTCCGGGGGATAAGGTAGATAAGGTTGAAGCACTTCTCGGAGAACTCGGTGAGAAAGAAAAGCTTGGTTTTGTTGGTGATGGTATCAATGATGCACCGGTACTCTCCAGAGCTGATATCGGAATCGCAATGGGAAGCATGGGATCCGATGCAGCAATCGAAGCCGCAGATGTTGTTCTGATGGATGATAATATCCTTAAGATATCCTCCATTATGAGAATTGCAGGAAAAACTCTCCAGATCGTACATCAGAATATCGTCTTTGCCCTCGGTGTCAAAGTTCTGGTCCTCATCCTGGGAGCCCTCGGCATGGCCAATATGTGGGAAGCCGTCTTTGCCGATGTAGGAGTATCCGTAATCGCAATCCTGAACTCCATGAGAACACTGAAAGTAAAATAATAGGATCACAAAGCAGAAAGAACTACCCTCAAAGTAATGGGGGAGTTCTTTTTTTGATATAGAAAACGTACTGGTTTGCCTCACTACCATATTTCCCTTGCTTTTTTTTCAATGACAGTGTAAAATGACAAAACGGATTAGAATAGTGAAACCAAGAAGGGAGATACAAGATGGAACTGTTTATAGATATACTAAAAGATACAACAATCGACACTGTGAAACTGATACCTTTCCTTTTTCTGACATACCTTGCGATGGAATATCTGGAGAATAAAGCCGGTCAGAAGACGGTGCGGATGCTTCTTGGAGCAGGGAAAAAAGGGCCTGTGATCGGTGGAATCCTGGGCGTTGTTCCGCAGTGCGGATTTTCGGCAGCAGCAGCAAATCTGTATTCCGGCGGAGTCATCACAGTTGGAACGATGATCGCTGTTTTTCTGTCTACATCAGATGAGATGCTTCCGATCCTGATCTCAGAGCAGGCGGATGTCCGTAAGATCATGGCAATTTTAATCGGAAAGATTATCGTTGGTATTGTTGCAGGGATTCTGGTTGATATCGGAGTGCGGGTGCTAGGCAAAGGATACCAGAGAGGACTGCACATTCATGATATCTGTGAGCATGACCACTGTCACTGTGAAGAAGGAAGCATTGTAAAATCAGCACTCATCCATTCGGTACAGATTCTGGTATTTATATATGTAATTTCTTTTGCGTTAAATGCAGTTGTGGAGTGGATTGGAATGGAAGAGGTCATGAACGTGGTGACGCATTATCCAATTGCCGGAATTTTTCTGGCTGGTCTTGTCGGCCTGATTCCGAACTGCGCAGCTTCTATTACAATTACGAAATTTTATCTTGAGGGAGTCTTAAATGTCGGCAGTATGTTTGCCGGACTTTTGTCATGTGCCGGAATCGGACTGATCGTGCTTTTTAAGACGAACCATAGTTGGAAGAAGAATGTGATGATCGTCGCAACACTTTACGGAATCAGTGTAGTGTGCGGAATTATAGTGGAAATCCTGTTTGGAATGTAGTACAATATCCTTATATGGCGCAGAAGACTAAAAGGAACGAGAGAAGAGGAGTTGAGATGGCTAAAAAAGGATTTATTGCAGAATTCAAAGAGTTTATTGCAAGGGGAAATGTAATGGATCTTGCAGTCGGCGTTATTATTGGTGGTGCATTCCAGTCGATTGTGAATTCTCTTGTAAATGATATGATCATGCCGGTGATCAGTCTTCTGACTGGTGGGGTCAATTTTTCCAACTGGGTGATCCGAATCGGATCTGGTGAGAATGACACGATCAAATATGGCAATTTTATTACAGCGGTGATCAACTTTCTTCTGATGGCACTTGTTATTTTTTGTTTTGTAAAAGTGATGAACAATCTTGCTTCAAGAACAGAAAAGCTGCTTAAGAAGGAGGAAGAAGCACCGGCAGCACCGGCTACGAAGATCTGCCCGTACTGCATGTCAGAAATCCCGATCGCAGCAACCAGATGTGCATACTGTACATCTGAGCTTCCGGCTGAGGATACGGACAAGGAAGAATAAAGAAAAGACAGGAATAATACGACAGAGAGGAACATAAAAACAATGGAGAAAATTATTTTAACAGGTGACAGACCAACCGGACGGCTTCATGTCGGACATTATGTTGGATCCTTAAAGCGAAGAGTAGAACTGCAGAATTCCGGAGAATATGACAAGATCTTTATCATGATCGCAGATGCACAGGCACTGACTGATAATGCAGATAACCCGGAAAAGGTACGTCAGAATATTATTGAGGTTGCACTGGATTATCTGTCATGCGGACTGGATCCGGAGAAATCCACGATTTTCATCCAGTCACAGGTACCGGAACTGACAGAACTTTCTTTTTATTATATGAATCTGGTTACGGTATCCCGTCTTCAGAGAAACCCAACAGTTAAATCGGAGATCCAGATGCGTAATTTTGAAGCAAGTATTCCGGTAGGATTCTTTACTTATCCGATCAGCCAGGCAGCAGATATCACAGCGTTTAAGGCAACGACTGTACCGGTAGGTGAGGATCAGCTTCCGATGATCGAACAGTGCCGTGAGATCGTACACAAATTCAACAGTGTATATGGAGAAGCATTGGTTATGCCGAAAGCGCTGATTCCGGAGAACGAAAGCTGTTGCCGTCTTCCTGGAACGGATGGAAAAGCAAAGATGAGTAAATCCCTTGGTAACTGTATTTATTTGTCTGATTCCGAGGAAGAAGTAAGACAGAAGATCATGGGAATGTATACAGATCCGAATCATTTGAAGGTATCTGATCCGGGACAGGTAGAAGGGAATTCCGTTTTCACTTATCTGGATGCATTCTGTACAGATGAACATTTTGAAAAATATCTGCCGGATTATAAGAATCTGGATGAATTGAAGGATCATTACAGACGTGGTGGACTTGGTGACGTTAAGGTTAAGAAGTTCCTGAATGCGGTTATGCAGGAAGAGCTTGCACCGATCCGTGCAAGAAGAAAAGAACTGGAGAAGAAGATTCCGGAGATCTACGAGATCCTTCATAAAGGAAGTATTGAAGCTGAAAAAGTGGCAGCACAGACTTTAAAAGAAGTAAAAGATGCGATGAAGATCAACTATTTTGAAGATCAGCAGCTGATCCAGGAACAGACAGCAAGATTTGCAGAATAAAGAAAGGCTTTAAGCCGGAGGAGAGATAATAATTATGGGTAAATATTTCGGAACAGATGGATTCCGTGGAGAAGCTAATGTAGTACTGACGGTAGAGCATGCGTTTAAGGTAGGACGTTATCTTGGCTGGTATTACGGACAGGAACACAAGGCAAGAATCGTGATCGGTAAAGATACCAGAAGAAGTAGCTATATGTTTGAATATGCACTGGCGGCAGGACTTACTGCGTCAGGAGCAGATGCATATCTTCTTCATGTGACGACAACTCCAAGTGTGTCTTACGTGGTAAGAACCGAAGATTTTGACTGCGGAATCATGATTTCTGCAAGCCATAACCCGTACTATGATAATGGAATCAAAGTGATCAACAGTAAAGGTCAGAAGCTGGAAGCAGAAGTAGAAGCCAAAGTGGAGGCTTATATTGATGGGGAATCCGGAGAAATTCCGCTTGCTAAAAAAGAGGCGATCGGAAGAACCGTAGATTATGCAGCAGGAAGAAACCGTTATATCGGACATTTGATCAGTCTGGCAACCCGTTCTTTTAAAGATGTGAAAGTCGGACTGGATTGTTCCAACGGAAGTTCTTCAAGTATTGCCAAAAGTGTATTTGATGCACTTGGAGCAAAAACTTATGTAATCAATAATGAGCCGGATGGAACCAATATCAACACAAATTGCGGTTCTACACATATTAACGTGCTCCAGGAATATGTAAAAGAAAATGGTCTGGATGTCGGATTTGCATACGATGGAGATGCGGACCGCTGCATTGCTGTTGATGAGAATGGAAATGTTGTTGACGGGGATCTGATCCTTTATGTGTGTGGCAAATATATGAAAGAACATGGTCAGTTAAAAGACGATACCATCGTTACTACTATCATGTCGAATCTTGGACTTTATAAAGCATGCGACAAGATTGGCATGAAGTACGAAAAGACACAGGTCGGCGACAAATATGTCTATGAGAACATGGTCAAGAATGGATTCATGCTGGGCGGTGAACAGTCCGGACATATTATTTTCAGTAAGCATGCAACGACAGGAGATGGTATTCTGACTTCTCTGATGCTGATGGAAGTTATCATGGAGACCAAACAGTCCCTCGGACAGCTGACAGAAGAAGTGAAGATCTATCCACAGCTTCTGAAAAATGTGCGTGTGGCAGATAAGAAGACAGCAAGGGAGAATCCGGAAGTGGTCAAAGCAGTCGATGCAGTTGCAGAAGCACTTGGAGATGACGGAAGAATCCTTGTCCGTGAAAGTGGAACGGAACCGGTAATCCGTGTCATGGTTGAAGCGGCGACGGACGAGCTTTGCGAAAAGTATGTGACTCAGGTAATCGATGTGATTGAAAAAGAAGGACTCATCGTAGAATAAAAAATCTGAAATAGAATCGTGCAGAAAAGGATAGCTTGCAGATGAAAGTCTGTGGGCCATCCTTTTTTAGTTTGCGAACCATAGTCTGGATGTTTGAAAAATATTATTTGAATAATAAAGAAAAATGTTCTTCTGGTATAGATTTTCTATATTTTGACATGCTATTAAAAAAACATGGAGGAAAAAGAAATGGAGGAAATGTTTTGTTTTCAATGCCAGCAGACCGCTCATAACACGGGCTGCGAAGGACATACAGGTGTATGTGGAAAAAAGTCGGATACAGCAAATCTTCAAGATGAACTGACTGGTGAACTGATCCGGCTGGCAAGGGCAGTTACAGAAAATGAAAGAAGCAGATCTTCGGATGAACTGATGTTAAAAGGTCTGTTTACCACGATTACAAATGTAAATTTCAACAGTGATACAGTGAAAAAACTGTCAGATGAGATCAGAGAAGAAGCAGAAAACAGAAAACCAGGAAAAGATGCTTATAATGTACAGAAGATCTGGGAGGCACCGGAAGATATCCGTTCGTTAAAGTCATTGATCTTGTTTGGCTTACGAGGGACTGCAGCATATGCTTATCATGCATGGGCACTGGGATATGTGGATGCGGAGATTATGAATTTCTTTTATAAGGGAATGAGGATTCTGGGAGAAGAAAAAGGGATGGAAGAACTGCTTCCGGTAGTCATAGAAACCGGTAAAATCAACTTGCGCTGCATGGAACTTCTGGATAAAGCAAACACGGAAAGCTATGGAGATCCAATTCCGACAGAAGTTCCGCTTACGATAGAAAAGGGACCGTTTATTGTAGTCAGTGGTCATGATCTGCATGATATGAAGCTGCTTCTGGAGCAGACCAAAGATAAAGGCATCAATATTTATACGCACAGTGAAATGCTTCCGGCACACGGATATCCAAAATTAAAGGAATATCCGCATTTGAAAGGTAATTTCGGAACGGCCTGGCAGAGTCAGCAATTTGAGTTCCATAATATTCCTGCGCCAATTTTATTTACGACAAATTGTCTGATGCCGGTCAGACAGAGCTATGCAGACCGGGTGTTTACAACTTCGGTGGTGTCTTATCCGGAGATGGTTCATATTGGTGCGGACAAAGATTTTACGCCGGTTATTGCAAAAGCATTGGAATGCGGTGGATATCCGGAAGATCATCCGATGACAGGGATTAATGGAGGAACAACCGTGATGACCGGATTTGCACACAACGCAGTTCTGGAAAATGCAGGAAAGATCGTGGATTTGGTAAAGCAGGGGAAAATCAGGCATTTCTTTCTGATCGGAGGCTGTGATGGCGCAGCACCAGGCCGGAGCTACTATACGGAATTTGCGAAAAAGACACCGATGGATACGATCATCCTGACGCTGGCATGTGGAAAATACAGATTGAATGATCTGAGGCTCGGAGAAATTGAGGGGATTCCAAGAATTTTGGATATGGGACAGTGTAATGATGCGTACAGTGCGATTAAAGTTGCAATGGCTCTTGCAGAAGCGTTTGGGTGTGAGGTAAATGAACTTCCACTGTCTATGATCCTGTCATGGTATGAACAGAAAGCGGTTGCGATTCTGCTGACACTTCTGGCGCTCGGAATCAAAAATATTTACCTGGGTCCGACGCTTCCGGCGTTTGTGTCACCGAATGTTCTAAATTACCTGGTACAAGAGTATCAGATTACCCCGATCAGTACAGTAGATGAGGATCTGAAGAAAATTTTAGGTTGAAGAGGTTTGAACGTGAGAGAAAGAAAGCGGAAATAAGAAATGAAAAGCATTACTTCTGAAACGGAAAGCACAAAAAAGTGTGAGTAAGAAGAGGTAGTGCTTTTTTACATACTGTTTCCTTTACAAAAAGTGTCGTCTGTGCTAACATAAATATAACAATGGCGATGCCGGTACAATAGAAAAAGGAGTGCGTTTTATGCTGATTGAAATTGATTTTAACAGTGATGAGGCGATTTATATACAGCTCAGGAATCAGATCATTATGGGAATTGCCACTTCGACGATTCATGAAGGAGATACTTTGCCGTCTGTGAGACAGCTGGCAGATAATATCGGAATCAATATGCATACAGTGAATAAGGCATACAATGTCCTGCGGCAGGAAGGTTTTCTTCAGCTTGACAGACGAAGAGGTGCGGTGATCTGTATTGATGAAGATAAGCTGGAAGCTTTGCAGGATCTGAAAGAGCAGCTTCGGGTACTTCTGGCAAAAGGAAGTTGCAAAAACATTACGAAAGAAGAAGTTCATGAACTGGTAGACGAGATCTATGCAGATTATGAATAGAGATAGATTGAAAAAAGGAGACTAAAATTATATGGCAGAAAAGCAATATACAAGGCAGGCGCAGGAAGCGCTGAATATGGCACGGAAGATTGCAGCCGAACTGAAGCATCCATATGTTGGGACAGAACATCTTCTTTTCGGGCTTAAGAGGGTTTTTACCGGAGTTGCAGGGCAGGTGCTTGATAAGAATAAAGTCGATGAAGAACAGATGGAAAAAGCAATGGATATCCTTGTATCTGCTCCTGAGGCAGCTAAGAAGGAAAGAAAGCATCTGGAGTACAGTCCGAGACTTCGATATATTCTGGAAGAAAGCCAGAATGAGGCAGCGCAGCTTGCATCTGAAAAAGTCGGAACCGAACATCTTCTGCTTACAATGCTCAAAGATGGAGATTGTGTGGCTACCCGTATGTTGATGACCCTGAATGTAAATATTCAAAAACTTTTTCAGGATCTTCTGCTTGCGGCGGGAATTGATCCGAAAGAGTATATGGAAAATCAGAAGGATGGGGAAAATGTTGGCGGAATTATAGACCAGTACAGTACGGATCTGACACAGGAAGCAAGAGAAGGAAAGCTGGATCCGGTTATTGGACGTGAAAAAGAAATTGCACGTATCATGGAGATCCTGAGCAGACGGACCAAGAATAATCCGTGCCTTGTGGGAGAGCCGGGAGTCGGTAAGACAGCAATCGTGGAAGGACTTGCAAGACAGATCGCGGAAGGAATTGTTCCGGAAAGCATGAAAGATAAGCGGATCATGGTGCTGGATCTTCCGGGGATGATTGCAGGCTCCAAGTATCGTGGTGAATTTGAAGAGCGCATGAAAAAACTGATCCGTGAGGTAAAGACGGCGGGCAATATTATCCTTTTCTTAGATGAACTTCATACCATTATCGGTGCCGGTGGTGCAGAGGGCGCGATTGATGCATCCAATATTCTGAAACCATCTCTGGCAAGAGGGGAGATGCAGCTGATCGGTGCAACAACTCTTACGGAATACCGCAAGTATATTGAGAAGGATGCGGCTCTGGAAAGAAGATTCCAGCCGGTTACGGTTGAAGAACCGACAGAAGACGAGTGTATCCGGATCCTGGAAGGCCTGAAAGAAAAATATGAGGTTCATCATGATGTAGAGATCGAAGAGGATGCGTTGAAAGCGGCAGTACATATGTCATGCCGTTATATCAATGACCGTTTCCTTCCGGATAAGGCAATTGATGTGTTGGATGAAAGCTGTTCAAAAGTAAAACTTCGTGGATTTAAAGTGCCGGAGAATATTGTTGGGACAGAAATCCGCTGTGGAAAGCTGGAGCAGGAAAAAGAAGTGGCACTGAAAGCAGGAGATATTGAAAAAGCATCGGAGCTCCATAGAGAACAGAAGGAAGCAGAAAAGAAATTAGAACAGGCGAAAAAGCGTTTCAATAAAAAGAATGAAAAGAAAAAAGTTCCGGTAACTGAAGAAGATGTTGCGGATGTAATTTCCATGTGGACACGAATCCCGGTAACAAGACTGAATGAATCTGAGAGCGAACGCCTGAAAAAGCTGGATAAAACACTGGAGAAGCGTGTGATTGGTCAGGAAGAGGCAATCCAGGCACTTTCCAAAGCGGTAAAACGAGGAAGAGTGGGATTGAAAGATCCGGCACGTCCGATTGGTTCATTCTTATTCCTTGGTCCTACAGGTGTAGGAAAGACAGAGCTTTCCAAAGCTCTTGCAGAAGCACTCTTTGGCAATGAAGAGGATATGATCCGGGTAGATATGTCCGAATATATGGAGAAGCACAGTGTATCCAAGATGATCGGATCGCCTCCGGGGTATGTGGGACATGAGGATGGCGGACAGCTCAGCGAAAAAGTACGCAGAAATCCATATTCTGTCATTTTGTTTGATGAGATTGAGAAAGCACATCCGGATGTGTTTAATATTTTACTTCAGGTACTGGATGACGGACATATTACGGATTCGCAGGGAAGAAAAGTAGATTTCCGCAATACGGTTATCATTATGACGTCCAATGCAGGTGCCAAGGCAATCATTGAACCGAAGAAGCTTGGATTTACCCAGCAGGAAGACCAGAAGGCGGATTACAAGCGTATGAAAGCAAATGTGATGGACGAAGTAAAGCAGTTATTCCGCCCAGAGTTCCTGAACCGTATTGATGAGATCATCGTATTCCATCCGCTGAATGAGGACAATATGAAGAAGATCGTAGGGCTGATGTGTAAAGAAGTTGTGCAGAGAGCAAAAGAGCAGCTTGAAATTATACTGGTTGTGCGTGATTCTGTGAAGAAGCATATCGTTGAGACCGGAAGTGACAAGAAGTATGGTGCAAGACCGCTGAGAAGGGCAGTACAGAGCCAGTTGGAAGACAAACTTGCGGAAGCACTTTTGAATGGTGAGATCAAACGTGGAGACCATGTGGAAGCCGGTATTTCTAAAAAGGAAATAAAATTTACAGTCAGAGAGATAAACAGCTAGCAAAAGAAGAAGTTTTATTATATAATAAGAAAAACGGTTCGGATGTGGAAAATTCACAGTCCACAAGTCGAAAGAGAAAGACCATTAGGAGGATTTGAACAATGACAGTAGTCAAAGAACTTATCAGAAGTGAATTAGACGGAACACTCAGTTTCGGTGATTACACTCTGGATACAAAGACAAAAAAGGATGGATTTGAATTTCAGGGAGATATATATAAAGTAAAGACATTTAAAGAGATTACAAAGCTTGAAAAGAATGGAATGTTCGTATATGAATCTGTTCCGGGAACTGCAGTAGAGCATTTTGAAGTATCAGAAGATGTGATCTCATTCAAGGTATCAGGGACAGGAGATGCACAGATCACACTGGAACTTGAACCGGATACAGACTATATCGTATATATGAATGATATGAATGTTGGTGATATGAAGACAAACTTAAGCGCAAAGCTTAGTGTAAGTGCGGAACTTGGAAAAGAAAGCGTTGAGATCAAGGTTGTAAGAAAGTAGGATAATGATTACAGCAAGAGTTGTTTGAAGTACATAGGTATTTAAGAAAAGTAAAAGAGTCTGCTTCGGCAGGCTCTTTCTTTACCGAAAGTATATAAACTGGGAACAGGCAAGAGAAGCAGTTGGTAATTTTTTAAGATAGATAAGGAGATGGAATATGGCGAAGGCAAAAAAGTCGGTTTTTTTCTGCCAGAATTGTGGGCATGAAGAATCAAAATGGCTGGGGCAGTGTCCAATGTGCAAGGAATGGAACTCTTTCGTGGAAGAGTGTGTGACAACGTCGAATACGGCAGCAGTTAAAGCGGCAAAAGAGATTCGTATTGTACCATTGTCAGAAGTAAAGACAGAGAATGAAGAGCGGGTGACAACCGAGATTAAAGAACTGGATCGTGTACTGGGAGGCGGAATCGTACCGGGTTCCCTGATTCTGGTAGGCGGTGATCCGGGAATCGGTAAGTCAACGCTGCTCCTGCAGGTGTGTCAGAAACTGGCAAAAAAAGAACGAAAGGTTTTGTACATATCAGGGGAAGAATCGCTTCGCCAGATTAAATTGCGTGCACAGAGGATGGGAGAATTTAATGATCATCTGCTTTTGCTTTGTGAGACTAATCTGGAACTGATCCGCAATGTGATTGAAAAGGAAAAACCAGATACCGTGATCATTGATTCGATTCAGACAATGTACAGTGAAGAAGTCGGTTCCGCACCGGGAAGTGTGTCGCAGGTCAGAGAGGCAACAAATACGCTGATGCAGCTTGCAAAAGGGCTTGGGATTTCGATTTTTATTGTCGGACATGTTACAAAAGAAGGAACTGTCGCCGGTCCAAGAGTATTGGAACATATGGTAGATACGGTTCTGTATTTTGAAGGAGACAGGCATGCATCTTACCGGATTCTTCGAGGAGTGAAAAATCGTTTTGGTTCGACGAATGAGATTGGTGTATTTGAAATGCGAAGAGATGGTCTTCGGGAGGTGGAAAATCCATCAGAATTTATGCTGAATGGGCGTCCGGAAAATGCATCTGGATCTGTTGTGGCATGTTCTATGGAAGGAACACGTCCGATCTTGCTGGAAATCCAGGCGCTGGTATGCGAAAGCAATTTTGGAATGCCAAGAAGAACAGCAGCAGGAACAGATTACAACAGGGTGAACCTTCTGATGGCGGTTTTGGAAAAAAGGATTGGATATCATCTTGGAAATTATGATGCCTATGTAAATATTGCCGGAGGTATCAAGATCAATGAACCCGCGATAGACCTTGGAATCGTGATGGCGATCGTATCAAGCTATAAGAACAGACCATTTGATGAACGGACGATTGTGTTTGGAGAAGTTGGATTAAGTGGAGAAGTCCGTGCGGTAAATATGCCGGAACAGCGGGTGGCAGAGGCGAAGAAGCTTGGATTTGAGACGTGTATTGTGCCAGAAGTATCTTTGGATAGCGTGAAGAGTATTGGTGGGATCAAAATCATTGGAGTGAAAAGCATTAACGAGGCAATCGGACTGATTGAGTAGGAGAACATGTAAAGAGGAAACAGGATAGATGTGATAATTTCTGTTCCCTCTTTTACATAGCAATTACGAAATTATAAAAGTTAAAGATCTTTAAAGATTCCGATTCTGGCGAGTAAGGAAATAGTTTACTTAAGCGGAAGCGGAGGACTGAACTGAAGCATCAAAATGTCAGAATATTCTGAATTGC